>NZ_DAMAGB010000093.1:0-2252 GCF_031995485.1 Janthinobacterium sp. | reverse complement strand
CGGTGACGGCCGCCATCGGCTCTGCCCTGTCGGGGCTGATCCTGGGCCTGGACGGCCACTGGGGCCTGTCTGGCTGGCAATGGCTGTTTTTGCTGGAAGGGATGCCGTCGGTGCTGCTGGGACTGGCCGTGTATGGCTACCTCGACGATGCGCCGGGCAAGGCGAACTGGCTGAGCCGGCTGGAACAGCAGGCGCTGGCGCGCATGCTGGAGGCGGAAAAGCCCGCTTTGGCGCCGGCCGCCAACCCGGTCAAGCCCTCCGTGCTGGCCGAAATGTGCTCGCCGACCGTGCTCAAATTCGGCCTGGCCTATTTTTGCCTGGTCAATACGCTGGCGATGGTGGCCGTCTGGACGCCGCTGATCGTCAAAAGTTTTAACAGCGGCGCCAGCAATACCCAGATCGGCCTGCTGGCGGCGATTCCCCAGGTATGCACCGTGATCGGCATGATCGCCTGGGGCCGCCGCTCGGACCGGCTGCAGGAGCGGCGCTGGCATATCGTCTGGCCGATGCTGCTGTCGGCCGCTGGCTGGCTGATCACCGCATATGCGGGCCACCCCATGCTGCAGCTGCTGGGCATCTGCATGGCCTCGACCGGCGCCTACACCGCCATGTCCGTGTTCTGGACCACGCCGGACGGCGCCCTGAGCTTCGCCGCGCGCGCCATCGGCATTGCCGTCATCAACGCCACCGGCAATATCGGCTCGGCCCTCAATCCGGTAGTGGTCGGCTGGCTCAAAGACGTGACGCACAGCTTTGCCACTGGCCTCTTGTATGCCAGCGTACTGCTGGTGGCGGGCGCGCTGATCGTATTGACCCTGCCGATTGCCCGAGGCAAGGCCAACCAGGCTATTTGAAAGGAAGCAGCATGACACCAGCATTTCAACCGTATCCCCATGTGCCCAGGGTTTATCCGCCGGGCAAACCTGCCGGGGATGGTATCGAACAGGTGCCTGTCCTGATCGTCGGCGGCGGCCCGGTGGGCCTGGCCACGGCGCTGGGCCTGGCCCGCCACGGCGTGCGCTCGGTATTGATCGAAGCGGACGACGGCGTGTGCACCGGCAGCCGTGCCATCTGCATATCGCGGCGCAGCCTGGAAATCATCGAACGGCTGGGCGCGCTCGACGGCTTCCTGGCCAAAGGCTTGCCTTGGACGGGCGGGCGCAGCTTCTACCGCGACCAGGAAGTGCTGCATTTTACGATGCCGCAGGACGCCAACCAGAAGCTGCCGCCAATGGTCAACCTGGCGCAATACCATATCGAGCAGTTTTTGCTCGATGCGGCCGAGCGCCATGCCGGCCTGATCGATATCCGCTGGCAGACGCGCGTGACCGCCGTGGAGCAGCACGCCGATGGCGCCACCGTCACCCTGGCCACGCCGGATGAGACGTACCGGATCAAAACGGACTGGCTGGTGGCGGCCGATGGCGGGCGCAGCGTGGTGCGCGAGGCGCTGGGCCTGAAACTGCAGGGCACCAGCTACGAGGGGCGCTATGTGATTGTCGACATCCACCTGAAAAGCGCCCGCCCGACCGAGCGGCTGGCGTATTTCGACCCGCCATCGAACCCCGGCTCGACCGTGCTGGTGCACAAGCAACCCGACGATATCTGGCGCATCGATTACCAGCTGCGCGACGACGAGGATGCGCAGGCGGCCGTGCTGCTGGAGAACGTGGCGCCGCGCGTCGACAGCCTGCTGGCGATGATGGGAGAGCGCGCGCCCTGGCATCCCGTCTGGATCACGATCTACAAGGCCAATGCCTTGAGCCTGGAAAAATACAGGCACGGCCGCGTGCTGTTTGCCGGCGATGCGGCACACCTGGTGCCGATTTTCGGCGTGCGCGGGGCGAATTCGGGCATCGACGACGCGGACAACCTGGCCTGGAAGCTGGCCTATGTAGTGAAACGGCAGGCGGGCCAGGCCTTGCTCGACAGTTATTCCGCTGAGCGCGTGTTTGCCGCGCGAGAAAACCTGCGCCACGGCACCAAGAGCACGGAATTCATGGCGCCGCCCACGTTTGCCTTCGAGCTGATGCGCACGGCCGTGCTGGGACTGGCCGGCAAGCATGCGCAGGTGCGCTCGCTGATCAATCCGCGCCAGACCAGCGCGATTGCGTATCTGGAGTCGCCGCTGAACGTGCCTTCTTCCGATGGCTTCACGGCCGGCCCGGCGCCCGGCACGGCATTGCCCGAATGCCCGTTGGCACCGCTGCAAAACGGCGACCGGAAAGCGCGGTATATTACCGATCTGGTGA
>NZ_DAMAGB010000092.1:0-2876 GCF_031995485.1 Janthinobacterium sp. | reverse complement strand
AGGTCGTTGACGATCGGGTTCGGCGACTCGGCGGCGATAATGCCCGGCTCGGTAATGCCCAGGTAGCGGCCGTTGTGCAGGCGCTGCTTGGCGTGGCCGATGGTGGCGCCCTTCATCGGGCCCTTCATTGCGCCCGGCCCGCAGCCGGTGCAGATATCGAGGCCGCGCAGGCCCAGCTGGTAACCCACTTCCTTCGAATAATTGTATTCGGCACGGTTGATCGAATGGCCGCCCCAGCACACCACCAGGTTCGGATTCAGCTGGGTTTGCAGCACATTGGCGTTGCGCAGGATGTGGAACACGGCGTCGGTCACGCCTTCCGTGCTCTGCAGGTCGAATTTCGGATTGCCCGTCACTTCATCGCTGACAAAGATAATGTCGCGCAGCACGGCAAACAGGTGTTCGTGGATACCCTTGACCATCTTGCCGTCGACAAACGCGATCACCGGCGCGCCCTTGATGTCGAGCTTGATGCCGCGCTCGCGCTGGATGATGGAAATGTCGAACGACTCGTAGCGTTCCAGCAAGGCGCGGCCATCATCGATGGTGCTGCCGCAGTTCAGTACCGCCAGCGCACAGCGGCGGAAAGTGTTGTACAGGCCGCCCTGGCTGGTGTCGAGCAATTTGTTGACTTCGGTCTTGGAGAGCACGTCCAGGCGGCCCTCCGGTGAAACCAGAGCATCGATAACGTCGTGTTCCATAATGCGAATTTCCTTTAAAAATCGATCCTCGAATGTCTTGCAGCACCAATATACGACAAGTCGGCCCGCTTGTGCTGCCGCATGGCAAAAACACCATCGACGCCCCTTGCCTGCAAACCGGTTTGACTGATATGAAACAGCCATTCTTGCTAATGCGAATGGAAACCTTCGCTCAGCGCAATTTGTAGATTAGAATGCCTGCCTATTGCGATTCCCGTCCGTCCGGTACTTCATGAGAGTGCCAGCCAGCCGCAGGATTGCATATGATTGTTTTATCGACAGACTATAAAAATTTTTCAGGAGGAACCGCATGAGCGGTGCGACTACGCCCAACAAGGAAGCCGTAATTCCCGAGTTCAAGCAGATCATGGGCCATCCTAGCCCACTGTGGATGTTGTTCATGACTGAATTCTGGGAACGCTTCGCGTTCTACGGAGTTCGCTGGGCGCTGGTCCTGTATATCGTCGCCCAGTTCCACGGTGGCGACGCATCGGGACAGGCTGCGGCCAACCTTACCTATGGTTCCTTCCTCGCGCTGGTGTATGCCGGCGCCCTGTTCGGCGGCTATATCGCCGACCGCGTGATCGGCTATCAGCGCTCGATCCTGCTGGGCGCCGTCTTCATGGCCGCCGGCCTGTTCTGCATCGCCGTGCCCAACCAGGACATCTTCAACCTGGGCCTGGCCACCATGATCGTCGGTAACGGCATGTTCAAGCCGAACATCTCGACCATGGTCGGCAAGCTGTACACGACCGCCGATCCGCGCCGCGACAGCGGCTTCACGATCTTCTACATGGGCATCAACATGGGCGCGATGGTCGCTCCCGTCTTCACCCAGTGGCTGGCCGAATCGATCTTTGGCACCGGCGGCATGCCGTCGTACAAGGTGGTGTTCATGGCAGCCGGCGTCGGCATGCTGATCAGCCTGGTGTGGTTCTATATCGGCCGCAACGCCCTGAAAGGCATCGGCGCACCGGAAGCGCATGCGGCCAATCCGATGCGCGTGGTGTATGTGGCGCTCGGCTGCCTGTGCGTGATTCCCGTGATGTACTTCCTGCTGACCGTTGGCGCCGCCAACCTGCAGATCGTGCTGACCATCCTGTTTGTCGGCCTGTCCGTCATGCTGATGATCGAAGGTATCCGCAGCGGCAAGGTCGCACGCGACAAGACGATTGCCATGCTGGTGATCTTTGCGTTCAATATCCTGTTCTGGATGTTCTTCGAACAGGCGGGCAGCTCGTTTACCTTCCTGGCCGAGAACATTGTCAACCGCGACCTGGGATTCTGGACCTTCCCGACCGCCTACTTCCAGACCGTCAACTCGGTGGCCATTATCGTCTTCGCGCCGATCATCGCCGCCGTGTGGGTATTCCTGGCGCGCCGCAACGTCAACCCGTCGATCCCGCGCAAATTCGGCCTGGGCCTCCTGGGCAATGCCGCCGCCTTCGGCCTGCTGATCTTCGCACTGTCGAGCCTGGTTGATGGCAACAACAAGATCCCGTTCTGGACCCTGTTCATGGTCTACGTGATCCAGTCGATCGGCGAGCTGTGCCTGTCGCCTATCGGCCTGTCGATGGTCACCAAGCTGGCGCCAGTTCGCCTGGTCGGCATGGGCATGGGCGGCTGGTTTCTGTCGACCGGTATCGGCAACAACCTGTCCGGCATCTTCGCCAGCCACGTCAGCGGCGACAGCGGCATGTCCGTGCCGTCGGCCCTGTCCGGCTACACCTTCGGCTTCTGGTCGCTGCTGGGCGCAGGCCTGGTGCTGTTCCTGATCGCACCGCTGATCAACAAACTGATGCACGGCGTGAAGTAATTCGCTCCCGCTTCATGAAAACGGCGGCCTGCGGGCTGCCGTTTTTTTAGGCTATGTCAGCGAAAAAGGTGGAAACGTTCTGACGTTGCTGAGGTCTAAATGATCAGGAATTTCCTTTCAGGAGACGGTCATGCATCCAGTCCAGTGGCAGGCGCTCATCGCTCAATTCTCGCAGTTGTCGCGGCGCCAGCGCCTCACCGGCATCGCGCTACTGCAAGACGGTGTGCAAGATGCCGCCATCGCCCTGATCGAGCAGACGGCGCAGGCTGGCCTGCGTTGTCCGGCCTGCGGTGCCACGCATATTCACCGGCACGGCCATGCCCATGGCTTGCAGCGCTATCGCTGCGTGCCCTGCGGCA
>NZ_DAMAGB010000091.1:0-2927 GCF_031995485.1 Janthinobacterium sp. | reverse complement strand
TTCGATGCTCAAGGGGGCGCCGGCCTTCCAGGCCACGGCTGCTTTGGTTTTCATGTCTGGTCCTGTAAAAATTTACTTGGTGGATTTCGCACGGTTCAGGAACGCGCCGTGCAGGCCGTTCAGGGTTTCCTCGGCCAGCAGCAGCTGGCTGGCGATTTCATTGATCTTGCGGCGGCTGGAACGGGCATGGTCGCGCAGCACTTCGAACGCCGTGTTGCGGTCGGTCTGGAATTTGCCCATCAACAGGCCCACCGCCAGGCTGGTTTCGCGGCCGGCAGCCAGTGCCGCGTTCAGGTTCAATTCGGTGCGGCGCAGCTGGCGGATATCGTCGGCGCGCGCCAGGCCTGCTTCAAAGGCAGGCATCAAACGGCCTTCGTCGACCGGCTTGACGACATAGCCGACGGCGCCATAGGCGGCCGCCTGCTTGCCCGATTCGCTGTCGCCGCTGCCGGACAGGAACATGAACGGCACGGCCGTTTCGGCATGCAGGCGCTTGGCCAGTTCCAGGCCGGACATGCCGGGCATATGGATGTCGAGCAGGGCCAGGTCCGGCTCGCGCTGGGCGATCAATTGCAGCGCCACTTCGGCGGAATTGGCCAGCGCCGTGTCATAGCCGGCGTGGCGCAGTACTTCGCCGAGAAACTCCAGCAGCAGCTGGTCATCGTCAACGATCAGGATAAGGCGTTTGGCGGCTGGCTGAGTCATGGGCAAGGGAAACCTCGGTCAATATAATTGGGGGGAATGGCCTTATTATATGCCGATTATTCACCGCCACCAGACTCGCTTGTGCCCTTCTTTTACCCGGCAAACAGCTGATTAAATTTCTGCACTGCAATACCTGGCGCAGTGGCCAGATACACGCTGCTGATCGCCGCCACCATGTCGGCACCGCGCGCGGCCAGGGGCGCCGCGTTCTCGGGCGTCATGCCGCCGATTACCACGCAGGGCAAATCGATCTCGCGTTTGGCCTGCACCACGATATCGGGATCGGTGGTGACCGGATACTGCTTGACCAGCGATGGGTAGAAGCCGCCGAACGCCATATAGCTGGCGCCCTGCTCTTTTGCCGCGCGCGCCAGCGCCAGGTCGCCATAGCACGAAGCGCCCACCAGCTTGTTCTTGCCCAGCCGCGAGCGCGCTTCAGCCACCGAGATATCGGTGCCGCCCACATGCACGCCATCGGCATCGACTTCTTCGCACAGCGCCAGAACATCGTTGACGATGAACGGCACGCCGTATTTGCGCGTAAGCAGCCGCAGGGCTGCCGCCTGCTCGCGCCGCAGCGCTTCATCGGCGTTCTTGTGGCGGTACTGCAGCAGCGCCACGCCTTCCCGCAGCGCCTGTTCGGTGACGTCCAGCAGCCGGTCGGTATCGTCCCAGTTCGGGGTGACCAGATAAACTCCACGCATGGTTTTTTCCTTTATTGATGGTTGAAACGCTGCGGCATGCGCTGGCCCGGCGCAATCGCATACGAAGCGGCCAGCGCGGCATGGCAATATGCCTGTGCGCCAGCCAATGCATCGGGCATGGCCTCGCCGAGCGCCAGCCGCGCCGCAATGGCGGATGCCAGCGTGCAGCCGCTGCCATGAAACTCGCCGGCCAGGCGCGGCCACTGCCAGTCGCGCTGCTGGCGCCCTGCGCCGTACCAGCGGTTGACGACAAGGTCTCCCTCGCCGTGGCCGCCCGTCAGCAGCACGTTGATGCAGCCGCGCGCCTGCAGCCAGGCCGCCTGCTCGCCGGCGGACACGCAGCCGGTCAGCCGCGCGGCTTCCGGCCCATTCGGTACTATCACGGTAGTTACTGGCAACAACGGCGCGAGCGCCTGCACTGCATCGCCGGCACCGAGCACGTCGCCATGGCCGCTGGCCAGCACCGGGTCAAGCACCACCGGCAGATAAGGCCGGGACTGGCGCAACTGCACGATCACCTCGGCAATCGCGCGTGCATTGGCGGCGCTGCCCGGTATGCCGATCTTCACCGCGTGAATCGGAATCTTCGCGATCAAGGCCTGCGCCTGGCGCAGCAGCAGCTGGGCATCGATCGCCTGCACCTCATGCACGCGGTCGTTGTCCTGCACCGTCAGTGCCGTGATCACCGGCAGCGCATGCGCGCCCTGCGCGGCTATGGCCAGGATATCGGCCGCGATGCCGGCGCCGCCCGACGGATCGAGTCCGGCAAACACCAGTACCGCCGGTGGCGAACTGGCTGTCATGCCAGCCGGCCCGCCATGGGCGAGGACGGCGAGGCGGCAAATTTGCGTGGCATGCGTCCGGCCAGAAAAGCCTCGCGCCCGGCCCGCACAGCCAGCTTCATGGCGTTTGCCATGCGTACCGGATCGCGCGCGCCGGCAATCGCCGTGTTCATCAGAACACCATCGCAGCCCAGCTCCATCGCAATGGCCGCATCCGACGCCGTGCCCACGCCGGCGTCCACCAGCACCGGCACTTTCGCCTGTTCGATGATCAGGGACAGGTTCCACGGATTCAGGATGCCCATGCCCGAGCCGATCAGGGACGCCAGCGGCATGATGGCCACGCAGCCGATGTCTTCCAAAATCTTTGCCTGGATCGGATCGTCGCTGCAGTAGACCATCACGTCGAAGCCGTCTTTCACCAGTTGTTCCGCTGCGACCAGGGTTTCCGGCATGTGCGGGAACAGCGTCTTTTCATCGCCCAGTACTTCGAGCTTGACCAGGTTGCGCCCGCCGAGCAGCTCGCGTGCCAGCTGCAAGGTGTAGACGGCGTCTTTCGCCGTATAGCAGCCGGCCGTATTGGGCAGGATCGTGTACTGGTCGGGCGGGACGAAGTCGAGCAGGCTGGGCGCGTTCGGGTCCTGCCCGATATTGACCCTGCGGATCGCCACCGTGATGATCTGCGCTTCGGCCGCATCGGTGGCCGCGCGCGTCTGCGGCAGGTCCTTGTACTTGC
>NZ_DAMAGB010000090.1:0-4402 GCF_031995485.1 Janthinobacterium sp. | reverse complement strand
CCATCGGTGACCAGCAGAATGTCGCGATCGATGACAGCTGGCAGGCAGGCATGCAATTTCGCCCTGGTGAGCTGGCCACGCCCAGCCATGAAATCGACGGTTTGCCCGGTGCGGTCGCGCGCCACCAGGATGCATACATGTTCATACGAAATACCGCGCTGGCGCGCGGCGCCACCACGCTGGCGTGGCGGCCGCGTCAGGTGCCGTGATCCTTTCTGTGATTCGAGCAAATACATTTCATCGGCTTCGGTAATGCCGTGCAGGCAGTGCGGCCGGTCCGTCTTTGCCAGCGCCAGGAAACGATGGCGCCAGCGGAAACTGGTGTTGCGGTGGATGTGAACCTGTTCGGCCGCCTTGCGCACGGAAAACGATGGGAGCAGGCAGGCGGTGTAGGCCAGCCACTGTGTTTTATGGTGCAGGTGTGCCAGCGGCGTGCCGCTCAAGGCATTGAAAGTCCTGCCGCAGGGCACGCAACGATAGCGCTGCAAGCCATGGGCATGGCCGTGCCGGTGAATATGCGTGGCACCGCAGGCCGGACAACGCAGGCTGGCTTGCGCCGTCTGTTCGATCAGGGCGATGGCGGCATCCTGTGCGGCACCGTCCTGCAGCAGGGCGATGCCGGCCAGGCGCTGCCGCTGCGACAACTGTGAGAATTGCTCGATGAAGGCCTGCCACTGGACTGGGTGCATGATGGTCCCCCGAAAGGAAATTCCTGATCGGTTAGACCTCAGCAACGTCAGAACGGTTCCACTTTTTTCGGTGACATAGCCTTTTTTATCAGCCGCCGATCGCCACCGGCCGCGCCGGGTCCGCGCACCATTCGCTCCACGAGCCCGGATACAGCGCGGCGCCCGGCAGGCCGGCCACTTCCATCGCCAGCAGGTTGTGGCAGGCCGTCACGCCCGAGCCGCACTGCATCACGGCCGCCTCGGGCTTGCCGATCAGGCCGGCAAATTCCTGTTCCAGTTCTTGTGCGGACTTGAAACGGCCATCTGGCTGCAGGTTGTCCTTGAAGAAACGGCTTTTCGCGCCCGGGATATGGCCGCCGACCGGGTCGATGGTTTCGTTCTCGCCACGGAAACGGTCGGGTGCGCGCGCGTCGAGCACGGTGAGTTCCTGCGTGTCCAGGTTGGCCACCACCTCCTGCACACTGACGGTGCGCGCCAGGCTGGCCTGCTCGGTGATATTGCCGGCGGGGCGCGGCGCCACCGGCGTGACCAGCGGCAAGCCTTGCGCCTGCCAGGCGGCCAGGCCGCCATCGAGCACGGCGACATGCGCATGGCCGATCCAGCGCAGCAGCCACCACAGCCGCGCGGCAAACATGCCGCCCTGCCCATCGTAGGCCACCACTTGCGTGTCGTCATTGATGCCCCAGCCGCGCAGGACGGCGATCAGGGCGTTGCGGTCGGGCAGCGGATGGCGTCCCGTAAAGCCCGGGCCGCGCGCTGTTTTCGGGCCGGACAGTTGCGTGTCGATATCGGCAAACTGCGCGTTCTGGATATGGCCGGCCGCAAACGCGTCGCTGCCGGCCGTGGGATTCATCAGGTCGTGGCGGCAATCGAGGATCACCCAGTTGCCGTCGTTCAGGTGGCTGGCCAGCTCGCTGGCGCTGATCAGGGTCGTGTGGCTCAAAATTCTCTCCTTTACACTTCGCTGGCAATCGGATCCGTGCGCGCAATCGCCGCGCCACGGCTGGTGTTGCGGGTATTGTAATAGGTGGCGGCAATGCCCGAGGCGAGGATCACGCCGATGCCGGCCCAGCCATGCCAGTCGAACAGGTCGCCGAAGATCACCACGCCCCAGAAGCTGGAAAACACGATGCCCGTGTATTGCAGGTTGGCCACCACCAGCGTCTTGCCCAGGCGATAGGCGCGCGTCATCGCCATCTGTGCCATGGTCGCGCACAGGCCGATGGCGGCCAGCAGCCCCACGCCATAGGCACTGGTGTGCGCATGCCAGACGACGGGGCCGCCGCCGGCGCTGGCCACATGGCCGATCACGCCGGCGACGAAGTTGACGACGGAAAAATAAAACACCACGCGGTATTCGGGTTCGCCCAGCAGGCCCAGTTTGCGCACCTGCAAGTAGGCGAGCGCCGACAGCATGCCCGAGATCAATGCGGTGATGGCGCCCGCTGCCTGGTCGGTTTCAAATACGGGTTGCAGCAGCAGGGTGACGCCGACAAAGCTCATGGCGATCGCCGCCACCAGCGGCCACTCGACCTGCTTGGTGGCGCGCCACCAGCCGCCGGCCAGCAGGATCACGGCGATCCAGATCGGCGCCATGTAGTTGAGCGTCATGGCGGTGGCCAGCGGCAGGATGGCGATTGCATAAAACCACAGCCACAAGGCAATCACGCCGACCACGCCGCGCCACAGATGCTGGCCCCACATGCTGGTTCTGAAGGTGCCGCCCTGGTACAGGATGGTGCAGGTCATCACGGTCATGCCGATGATGCCGCGATACATCACGATCTCGGAGGTGGAATACATATCCGAGGCGAGCTTGACGCACACGCCCATGATGGCGAACATGAAACTTGCAAACAGCATCCACAAAGATTGCATCGGGTTCCTGGAAAACGTGAGGATAAAAAAAGGCCGCACGCGGCGGCCCTGGAGACTACAGTTCGATATTGTCGCGATACCATTCATGGAAGTGCTGCATGCCGTCTTCCATCGGCGACTGGTAGGGGCCGACTTCGTTGACGCCGCGCGCGATCAGCACCTTGCGCCCCGCATCCATGCGCAGGGCGATTTCATCGTCCTCGACGCAGGTTTCCATATAGGCGGCCCGTTCGGCTTCGATGAATTCGCGCTCGAACAGCACGATTTCTTCGGGGTAGTAGAACTCGACCACGTTGCGCGTCTTTTGCGGACCGTCCGGCCACAGGGTCGAGACGATCAGCACGTGCGGATACCATTCGACCATGATGTTCGGATACAGGGTCAGCCAGATCGCGCCATACGGCGGCGGTTCGCCGCCACGGAACTGCAGCACCTGCTCCTGCCATTTCTTGTAGGCTGCCGATCCCGAATGCTGCAGGCCGCGGTGCACGCCCACCGTCTGCACGCTGTAATCCTTGCCGAATTCCCAGCGCAGGTCGTCGCAGCTGACAAAGCTGCCCAGGCCCGGATGGAACGGCTCGACATGATAATCCTCGAGGTAGACTTCGATGAAGGTCTTCCAATTGTAGTCGCACTCGTGGATTTCCACGTGGTCGAACATGTAGCCGGAAAAATCGAGGTCTTTCGAGACGGACAAGTCTTTCAACTTTTCCATCACGTTGTAGCCATTCTGTTCGAACAGCAGGCCGTTCCAGCTTTGCAGCGGGGTTTTCGACAGGTTCAGGCACGGTGTTTCGGGGAAATGCGGCGCGCCGATCAGTTCACCCTTGAGGTCGTAGGTCCAGCGGTGCAGCGGGCAGACGATATTGTTGGCGTTGCCGCGGCCATTGAACATCAGCGCCTGGCGGTGGCGGCAGACGTTGGACAACACTTCAATGCCATTGGCGTTGCGCACGAGCATGCGCCCCTCGTTCTCGGACGCCAGGGTCGCAAAATCGCCCGTTTCGGGCACCATCAGCTCATGCCCGATATAGCGCGGGCCGGGCTGGAATAATTGCTGCATTTCACGCTGCAACAGCGTTTCGTCAAAATAGACGTGGACCGGAAGTTGCGCGTTTGAACGCGCCAGCTTGGCGTGAGTAGCCAGATCGGACATCCCAACCCCCCATAATATGTACAACGGTCAGCACGTTGCCAGGCCATCCCCTGGGCAACTGCTACAGAGAGAAAGAATCCGCAAAGACCTGAATTCAAAATTGGTTGAAACGGTATTTCGGACAGAACCGGAGATTATAGCGTGAATCGGCCTCATCCATGCTAAACCACCTGCCAAATACGGGCTTATACGCAAGATTATCGGCAAAAAAGTTTGCCGGCCGTGCGTTTCCAGCCACATGGGGGCGAATTCATGAAATTCCACCACGACACTGCCGTTCTGTCCTGCTTTGAGCACGCTACACATGCTTTAGTTTTCACTTAGTACAGTGGTTTGTTCTAAAATAACGCTTCTATGCTGGCCGGGCATCCCCGGCGTCTCCCGGCAAGTCACTCGTTGCCACGAAAAGATCTGAGTTTTTATGTCCAAGAAATTAACTGCCGCTGTCGCTGCTGCCGTGCCGGCCTCGTTTGAAGAGGCAATGGCCGAGCTTGCCCAGCTGGTAACGCAAATGGAAGCGGGCCAGCTGCCGCTGGAAGCTTCGGTCGCGGCGTATCAGCGCGGCTCGGAACTGGTCAAGTACTGTGCGGGCCAGCTCGACAGTGTTGAAGCGCAGGTCAAGGTGCTCGAGGGTGACATGCTCAAGCCGTGTGCCGATGGCGAGGTGCTGCAATGGGCG
>NZ_DAMAGB010000089.1:0-4855 GCF_031995485.1 Janthinobacterium sp. | reverse complement strand
CCTGAGAAAATGCCGATGGCGGCGTTGCGGCTTCCTCGCCGTACATGCGTACTGTTTTTTGGCTATTTGATCGTAGGTCGGGTTAGCGCGCAGCGCGTAACCCGACAACATTGTTGGCACCAGCCATCAATCCGGAAACCGCTGGTTCAGCGCCAATGCCTCGTCGAGATTGGCAATCAACAACTCCACATACTGCGGATCGAGGTGACTGCCGCTCACTTCGCGCAGGTAACCCACCACGCGTTCCAGCGGCCACGCTTCCTTGTAGCAGCGCTTGTGCATCAGCGCGTCGAACACGTCGGCGACGGCGGCGATGCGGGCGTATTTGTGGATATTGTCTCCGACCAAACCTTGCGGGTAGCCGCTGCCGTCGTATTTTTCATGGTGCTGGTGGGCGATCACGGCGGCGGCCTTCAGCAGCGGGCGCTGCGAGCCGTCGAGGATCGACATGCCGACGGTGGGGTGCTGTTTCATGATTTCCCATTCGGCCGCATCGAGCTTGCCCGGTTTGAGCAGCACCGCGTCGGGGGTCGAGATCTTGCCGATATCGTGCATCGGCGCCGCGTGGCGCAGCACCATGGTTTCTTCGTCCGACATGCCCGACGCCTGTGCCAGCAGCTGGCACACTTCGGCCATGCGGCGCACGTGGTTGCCGCCTTCGTGCGAGCGCGATTCGACCACGTCGCCCAGGCGCAAAATCAGTTCGGCCTGGGTGTCGGTGATTTCCTGCGTCAACAGGATATTGTCGAACGCAATCGCCACGCCCGAGCAGAAGACTTCCAGCAATTGCGCGTCGAGGTCGGAAATTTCTTCCACGCCTTTCAGCACCAGCAGCGAGGCCTTGCCGCTGCTGTTGGGGAAATAGCCGACATAGGTATCGCCATGCAGGCGTGAAATCTTGTTGCTCTTGGCGTGATCGAGCTGCGACAGCAGGGCAGGACTCAGCATGCCGTCGTCGGTGTCGCCGATCTGCGCCAGGATTTCATAATCCTGCTCGCCCGTGATGGCGCTGGCGCCGCGCAGGCGCAGCAGCATGCTCGTTTCCAGGCGCAGCAGGGCAACCACTTGCTGCAGCAGGCCACTGGCAAAGTCGCGCAGGTTGCGCTGCTTGAAGATATGCGCCGAGGCGGCGATCACGCGCTCCAGGCCTTCGCGGTAATGCAGCTGCGACAGGCGCGCTTCCTCGACCTTCATGATGTCGCGGTAGGCACGCAGGGCGGCAAAGGTGGTGGTAAACAGCTTGGTGCGGTCGAGCTCGGTTTTTTCCTTGTAGTCATTGATGTCGTAATTGACGATCACGCGCTCTTCCGGCGCCTGGCCAGGCTGGCCCGTGCGCAGCACGATGCGGGTAAACTGGTTGCCCAGGTCTTCGCGCATCCAGCGCGCCACTTCCAGGCCGCTGTCCTCGCGCTCCATCACCACGTCGAGGAACACCAGGGCGATATCGGCCTCGCGCGCCAGCACCTGCTTGGCTTCGGCGCCGCTGTAGGCGTGCACGAAACTGAGGGCGCGGCCTTCCAGGCGGAAACGGGTCAGTGTCAGTTTGGTGATGTCGTGGATATCCGGTTCATCATCGACGAGCAGGACTTTCCAGGGCGGTAACTTGGGTGATGCTGAAGACAAAAAGGACATAAGGACGAGTTCCGCTAAAGGGCATGGCTGGCCGCCGCGCATCAGGCATGCCTGTGCGCCATCACTGGCGTTGCGCGTTTTCCGGGCGCATTCTGTCGATTGTAGACCGAGCGCATGGTATTAACAACAGGCAAGAAAAATTGTCCGGCATCCATGCAACAGTGTCGGAAAGGCGATAAAAAAATTGCCATCTATACTTTATCGCTTAAGCAACTATATTTTCAAGACAATACTTTGTTTTAGTCAATATTGCTAATAAAACGGTAAAAGAAATCGGCAACGCATGTTTTACCGGCATGCCGGAAAGTTCGTAACAAGGTATGAATTTCAGCGGGCCGGCCGGAGGATGGGCGTATATTCAACGCCGAGATGAAGCGATTTTTGAAAGGGAGAATCATGGACAAGAAACTGGCACAGATGCTGTTTGCGGGAACCGTCCTGCTGGCAAGCAGTGGCGCGTGGGCGCAGAGCGTCGCCAATACCGAGGTGCGCTACGACAAGCCTGAACAATTCATGGATGTGTCATTTGATCAGCGCACGCGCGAAGAAGTGCTGGCGGAGCTGACCGGGCATTTCAAGAAGCTGGGCGCCACCCTGCCGCCTGGCCAGCATCTGCAAATCGTTGTCACGGCCCTCGACCTGGCGGGCCGCGAAGATCCGCGCATCCGCTCGGCGAACGAAATCCGCGTGATGACGGGCGGGGCGGACTGGCCACGCATCGGCTTGTCGTATGTGCTGGAGCAGGATGGCAAGACGCTCAAGAGCGGCGACGCCACGCTGTCGGACATGTCGTATCTGACGCGCATGAACCGTTATTTCAGTGGCGAACGCCTGCGCTACGAAAAGCCGATGATCGACGAGTGGTTCAGCAAGACCTTTGGCGTGGCGCGCAAATAAGCGCAGCCGGCAAGGTCAGTCGATCCAGTTGACCTGGGTGAACTTGCTGCCGAACTCTTCCGGCATCGGCACCACCTGGCTGCGTTTGTAGTTGAAAAACACAAAGCCGGACTTGGCCATGGCGATCAGGGTGTTGTCGCGTGGGCGCGTAATGCGGAAGGTGATGTCGCCGCCGTATTTGTTGAAGTCCATCACGCCCACTTCGAACAGCAGCTGGTCGCGCGCATGGGCTTCGGCGCGGTAGGTGGTGGCCAGGTCGGTGACGATGATGCCGGTGCCGTCCGCTTCGATATCGCGCACGCCGAATTCAAACAGGAAGCGCGCGCGGGCCTCGGAAATCATGGAGATCATGGAGTCGTTGCCGAGATGGTTGCCGGCATTGATATCGGTGGTGCGTACCGTCAGTTGCGAGGAATAGCAGTATTGGTCTTCGGGAAATTCAAGTTTCAGACGGGCCATAAGTTTCTCTTGATCAGTGCGCCGGACGCGGCGGGGAAAACCCATTCTAGCCGGTTCCCCGCCAGGCGTCGAACACCAGAGCTTACTTGCGCACGATGCGGTAAACCCGGCCCGTCGCGCTCAGCATGTACAGTTCCTTCTGCGCATCTTGGCCGAACGACAGGATATTGCCGACATTCGTGATGTTCCAGTCCGTCACGGCCGACGCGCTGCCATTGCTGTAAGTAAAACTCTTCAGCCAGCCGCTGCAATAGTCGGAATACAGGTAATGGCCCGCCAGCTCCGGCAAGGCGGCGCCGCGGTAGACATGGCCGCCCGTGATCGAGCAGCCGCCTGCGGCGTCGTGGCCATAGTCGATGGCCGGCAGCACCAGCCCCGCCTGGCTGCAGCTGGCGCTGTTATAGCACTGCTTGCCTTCCATGATGTTCCAGCCATAGTTGTTGCCGGCCGTACCCACCGCCGCCACGTTGACCTCTTCGCGCTGGCCCTGGCCCACGTCGGCGATATACAGCAATTGTGCCGTGGTATCGAAGGCATAGCGCCATGGATTGCGCAGGCCGTAAGCCCAGATTTCGGCACGGCTGCCGGCCGTGCCGGCAAACGGATTGCCGGCCGGGATGGTGTACGGCTGGGCGGATGTGCTGGCGTTCACGTCCAGGCGCAGCATTTTGCCGAGCAGGACATTGGTGTTCTGTGCGTTGCCCGATGGATCGCCGCCACCGCCGCCGTCGCCCGTGGCCGCATACAGGTAGCCGTCCGGACCAAAGCTGACCAGGCCGCCATTGTGGTTGCTGAAGCCGGGATGGGGAATGGCGATGATCTGCAGGCTGGCCAGGGGATCGGCCAGGTTGGCGTTGCCGGCCGAGACCTGGCGCCGCTCGATGACGATATCGCCGGCCAGGTTGGTGTAGTACAGGAAAAAGTAGCCGTTGCTGGCGTACTGCGGATGAAACGCCATCGACAGCAGGCCCCGTTCGCCATCGGTGGTGGTCAGGCTGCTGATGTCGAGAAACGGCGTGGCCAGCAGGGCGCCATTGTCGATGATGCGGATGCGGCCCGCGCGTTCGATGACGAACAGGCGGCTGTCGCCGGCTGGCGCCGTCAGGAAAGTGGGCGCCTGCAAGCCGCTGGCCACTTCCTGCAGCGCCAGTGCCAGCGGCGCGGTGGCCGCGTAGGCGACGCCGGCCGTCGCCGTGGCGCCGGCGGTGACCTGCACCTGCTGGGTGGCCGGGGTGGCCGCCAGGCTGCCCGTACCGTAGGCAACACTGGTGGCGGTCACGGCATAGGCGCCGGGCGCGAGGTCTGTCAAGGTGCTGCTGGCCGTCAGCAGCTTGCTGTAGGAAGCGGGGCCGGTAACGGTCACCGCGCCATTGACGCCAGCCGGCAGGCCGGCCATCGTCACGGCCAGGCTGCCGGTGGTGGCGCCTGGCGGATCGTCGTCATCATGGTGGCTGCTGCCGCACGAGGCCAGCAGGCCCAGGCTGAAGAGCATCAGCAGGGCCAGCAGGAATTGTTTGCAAGTGTCCAGGGAAGTTCGATTGCGCATGTCAGTCTCCATGAAGGAACGACGCAGCCGTCTGCCGGGTGTTGGACGGCGTTGAAATACAATCATTCATTATGTCGCTGGCGGACTTGATCCATCGCAAGCGAGCGTTGATCTGTGGCGAGCATACGCCTGCCGCCAACGACTGTTCCGTTCGCTGACGCACGATCGGACAACGGCGCCGCGTTTTCGGACAATCGGCGGCGCGGCCGGCCCGCACCGCGCGCACGCAGGCCATAATGCGCCATCTGAAACCGTGCAGGAGCACCCATGAAAACCAAAGCAGCCGTGGCCTGGAAGGCCGGCGCCCCCTTGAGCATCGAA
>NZ_DAMAGB010000088.1:0-6018 GCF_031995485.1 Janthinobacterium sp. | reverse complement strand
TTTCGCTCGCCCTGTCGCTGCCCGCCGCCGCCCAGCAAGCAACTCCCTGTCCGCATGCGGCCTGGAAAGGCGGTTTCCAGGGCAATGCGCGGGCGCAGGCCATGTGTTTGCTGCGCCCGGTCGCCATGTATGCGCGGCTGGGCGCCTCTGCTGCCCTGCCCGCCTTTCTCGACCGGCATATCGGCGAGAAGGTCATGCTGGAGCGCGACCAGCTGCTGGCCTACCTGGCTGACATGCACATCAGCGTAACCGACCTGGGTGGCGCACTCGATGCCCCCCTGTCGCGCGCGCAAGGCCGGCTGACAGCGCCCGTGGCGCGCTATTTCGTGATCCACGACACCAGCTACCCGAATTTTCTCAATCAGCCGATTCCCGCCGCCATCGATACGCGGGACTGGGACTTCAACGATTTTGCGGTCCGCGATCCTGCCAGAGGCGCCGGTCCCAAGGGCCATGTGTATGTGAACCGGCTGGGCGGCTCGGTCGCCGTGCATGATTTTGGCGAAGCCAACTACGCCAGCAAGCTGGAAAAGGACAAGCCCTCGCTGACGGGACTGTTTTTGCATATCGAGCTGGTGCAGCCGCGCAGGTCGCTGCCCTCCGGCGGCAAGGGCAACGATGCGCTGGCGCCCAATCCCGGTTTTACCGCCGCCCAATACGAAAGGCTGGCCCTGCTGTATATCGCCGCCAGCGTGCGCAAGGGAAGCTGGCTGATACCCGCGTTCCACGCCGTGCTGGACACGGGTTATCCGAACGGCCATGACGACCCGCAAGATTTCTCCCTCGCCACCTGGTCGGACGCGGTCGCGCGGCTGGCCGAACGCATGCAGTAACGGATGCAAACAGCTGCGGCCGTCCCCAATACGGACCGCTGGCCGAAATTCGCCGCACCAATGCGGTGCAGTTCACACAATAGCGCATTAAAAATGGTCTTTTTTGTCATAGTGCCCACTGGCACGCTTCCTGCTGGAGTAAGCTTACAGGACAGGCTCAAGGGGAAATCACAACATGGCAAATTTTTTTAATGAAATGACTGCGGATGAGGTGGGCACGGACGGCAAGGTACGTGACCATTATCGTGAATTCAAGCAGTGGCTGGAACAGCAATCGCCGGAAACCATCGCCCGCAAGCGCGCCGAAGCGGACCTGACGTTTCGCCGCGTCGGTATCACGTTTGCCGTCTATGGCGACGATGCCGGCACCGAGCGCCTGATCCCGTTCGATACCATCCCGCGCATCATTCCCGCCGATGAATGGGCGCAGATGCAGACCGGTCTGGTGCAGCGCGTCAAGGCGCTCAACATGTTTATCCACGATATCTATCACGAGCAGAACATTATCAAGGCCGGCATTATCCCCGCCGAGCAGATCTACAAGAATGCGCAGTACCGCCCTGAAATGCAGGGCATTTCCGTCGCTTCCGATATCTACGCCCATATTGCCGGCGTCGATATCGTGCGCGCCGGCCAGGGCGAGTTTTACGTGCTGGAAGACAATCTGCGCGTGCCGTCCGGCGTATCCTACATGCTGGAAGACCGCAAGATGATGATGCGGCTGTTCCCAGAACTGTTTGCGCGCAACCGCATCGCGCCGGTCGATCACTATCCCGACATGCTGCTCGATAACCTGCGCTCGGTCGCGCCGATGGGCGTCGATGACCCGACGGTGGTGGTCATGACGCCGGGCATGTACAACTCGGCCTACTTCGAGCATGCCTTCCTGGCACAGCAGATGGGCGTGGAGCTGGTCGAAGGCAAGGACCTGTTTGTCAACGACAATTCCGTCTACATGCGCACCACGCGCGGACCGAAACGCGTGGACGTGATCTACCGCCGCGTCGACGACGATTTCCTCGATCCGCTGGCATTCCGTCCCGACTCGTCGCTGGGCGTGCCCGGTTTGCTGTCGGTGTACCGCGCCGGCCGTGTCACGCTGGCCAATGCGATCGGCACCGGCGTGGCGGACGACAAGTCGATTTATCCGTTCGTGCCCGACATGATCAAGTTCTACCTGTCGGAAGAGCCCATCCTGAACAACGTGCCGACCTACCAGTGCCGCAAGTCGTCCGACCTGTCATATGTGCTGGCCAACCTGCCCAAGCTGGTGGTCAAGGAAGTGCATGGCGCCGGCGGCTACGGCATGCTGGTGGGACCGGCTTCGAGCACCGCGCAGATCGAGGATTTCCGCCAGCGCCTGCTGGCCAACCCGAGCGGCTATATCGCCCAGCCCACGCTGGCCCTGTCGGCCTGCCCTACCTATGTGGAATCGGGCATCGCGCCGCGCCATATCGACCTGCGCCCGTTTGTGTTGTCCGGCAAGACCATCTCGATGGTGCCGGGCGGCCTGACTCGCGTCGCGCTCGGCGAAGGCTCGCTGGTGGTCAACTCCTCGCAAGGGGGCGGCACCAAGGATACCTGGGTACTGGAAAAATCTTTCGCTGGAGACAAATAATGCTGAGCCGTACCGCCGATCACCTGTTCTGGATGGCCCGCTACACCGAGCGCGCCGAAAATACGGCGCGCATGCTCGACGTCAACATGCAGACCTCGATGCTGCCGCAATCGCAGGAAGACGCCGAGCAGGGCTGGCGCGCCACGTTGGGCATTTCCGAGCTGCAAAGCGCCTACGATGCCAAGTACGGCCGCTTCCACACGCGCGACGTGCTCGACTTCATGGTGCGCGACCCGAACAACCCGTCCTCGATCATTGCCTGCCTGACGGGCGCCCGCGAAAACGCGCGCGCCGTGCGGGGCACTTTGACCACCGAAGTGTGGGAAACCCAGAACGCCACCTGGCTCGACCTGCAGAAGCGCCTGAAAAGCAATCTGCTGGAGACCGATCCGAGCGCGTTTTTCGAGTGGGTCAAGTACCGCTCGCACCTGTCGCGCGGCGTCACGCTGGGCACCATGCTGAAAGACGAGGCGATCCATTTCATCCGCCTGGGGACCTTCCTGGAGCGGGCCGACAATACGGCGCGCATCCTGGACGTCAAATTCCATGGCGCCAAGGATGCCTCGAAAGACATCGCCCAGCGCGATTTTTATTACTGGGCGGCGCTGCTGCGCTCGGTGTCGGGCTTCGAGATCTACCGCAAGGTATACCGCGACGTGATCACGCCCGAGCGCGTGGCCGAACTCTTGATCCTGCGCGGCGACATGCCCCGTTCCCTGCTGGCCTGCATGGATGACGTGGTCGACAATCTGCATCATATCCGTAACGATGTATCGGCCGATACCGAGCGCTTCGCGGGACGGCTGCATGCCGAACTGAAATTCGGCCATATCGACGATATCCTGAAGGCCGGCCTGCACCATACCCTGACGGAGTTCCTGGAAAATATCTATGAACTGGGCAACCGCGTCAGCCGTGATTTCCTCGTTCCGCTGGCGGCCTGATGATACTGACCATCCGCCATGAAACCACGTATGACTACAGCACGCCGCTGGCCTACACCATCCAGCAGCTGCACCTGACGCCGCGCATCGAGCCGCAGCAGCGCGCGCTGTCGTGGCAGATCGCCACGCCCGGACAATCGCATGCCTATACGGATGCCTATGGCAACCTGTCGCAGATGCTGACGATCAATGGCAGGCACAACGCGCTGAAACTGGTGGCGCATGGTGTGGTGGAAACCATTTTCCCCTACCAGGGGCGGCTGAACCTGGAAGATACCCTGTCGCCGCTGCTGTTTACCATGCCGACGCGGCTGACGGAATCGGGCCCCACCATTGTCGAACTGGCCGGCGCCAACCTGCCGGACCGCGGCTCGCCGCCGGGCACGCGCCATCTGCTGCGCCTGGCCGAAAGCATTGCCGGCAAAGTCGCCTATGAAAGCGGCGCCACCGAGGTGACCACCACCGCGATCGACGCGCTGGCGCTGGGGCGCGGCGTATGCCAGGATCATGCCCATTTGTATCTTGCCTGCTGCCATGCCTGGGGAGTGCCGGCGCGCTATGTGTCGGGCTATATCGATCCGGGCAACACGGGCCATGCGGCCAGCCACGCGTGGATCGACGCCTGGGCGGTGGACAGCGATTATGCGGGCTGGGTCAGCATCGACGTGACCCATGCGCGCCTGATGACGGACGCATACTGCCGCCTGGCCATTGGCCGCGACTACGATTCGGCGGCGCCCGTGCGCGGCGTGCGCCGCGGCGGCGGCAAGGAAACCCTGAGCGTCGACGTGCAGATCGCCTCGGCGCCCTAGCCCAGAAAACGCGGCAGAACGTGGCTGGCTGCGGCCCCGGGGCTGTTCGGCAAGGACGCGGCTGGTGTAGAATGAGCACCTTGTTGATTTATATCGTTTCCCGATGACTTATTGCATAGGCATGCGCCTCAATGAAGGCCTGGTCTTCCTGTCCGACTCCCGCACCAATGCCGGCGTGGACCAGGTCGGCACGTTCCGCAAGATGAGCGTGTTTGAAAATCCGGGCGACCGCGTGCTGGTGCTGATGACGGCCGGTAACCTGTCGATTTCGCAGGCGATCCGCCAGATCGTCTCGGACCATGTCGACAGCGACGGGCGCAGCATCTGGAACGTCACCAGCATGTATGACGCGGCGCGCCTGGTGGGCGAAGCGGTGCGCCTGGTGCGCGAGCGCGAAGCCAGGGCGCTGGCCGACTGCGGCATCGATTTCAATGTCAGCATGATCTTAGGCGGGCAGATCGGCGCGGAGCGCTGCCGCCTGTTCCAGGTCTACTCCGCTGGCAACTTCATCGAATCGCACGACGAAAACACCTATTTCCAGATCGGCGAAGCCAAGTACGGCAAGCCCATCATCGACCGCGTGGTCAATCCGTTTACGCGCCTCGACGAAGCGGCCAAGTGCGCGCTGATCTCGATGGATTCGACGCTGCGCTCGAATATTTCGGTCGGCCTGCCGCTCGATCTGCTGGTGTATGAAACGGAACGGCTGGCGGTCACGCGTTTTGTCACCATCGACGAAAAGAACCAGTATTTCCGCATGATCCGCGACACCTGGGGCCAGCAGCTGAAAAATGTGTTTGAAGGCATCGTCGATCCGGTCTGGAACGCGGCGCCCGAAACCACCCTCAACGTGCTGTCGTCGACCAACATGAACAGCAAGCCGGTGCGCGTGGGCGTGCCGGAGCACGTGCGCCGCGATGGCGCCAGCGCCGCGCCGCTGCAATCGCTGGCACAGCAGTTCGACGGCGGCAGACAGCAGTGAGCGTGCTCACACCATAGCAACGTCGTGTGGCGCCAACCGTGCTTTTATGGCAAGATGAATTGAATTTTCAATCATATTGCACAGAGAGGCGGGTGGCCCATGGACTTGATCACTTCCGCAGTGGCGGCCGCCATTGCACAGGGTGCGCCCGGCGCGGCGCCCGAGGCCGTCGCCCTCCCTTACCAGCGCCTGAAAGCGGCGATTGGCCGGCTGGCTGGCGCGTCCGACGTGCTGGCGGCCATCGCCAGCCTGGAAGCGGCGCCTGATTCGCCAGCGCTGCGCCTGGCACTGTCGAAGGCGGTGGCGGCCGCCAGGGCGCCCGACGATATGGCCACCCTGTTTGCCGCGCAGGCATTGCTGGAACAGCTGCGCGAACCTGAACCGGCCCCGCCACCTGCGGCAGCGCCCGCCGCCAGTATCGAAACAAGCGCATTGGTATCGAACTACGCCGTGGTCAGGGTGCATTTCGCCACCGACCGCCAGCGCGACCTGGGCAAACCTGCCGCCCAGCGTTTCAGCGGCGAGCGCAGCAGCGCCGGCAGCATCAGTTACGGGCATTGCGAGATCAGCATCCCGCGCGACCACCGCATGGGCGAGCTGGAGTCGCCGTCGCTGTGGCGACTCGAATTTCGCGCCGACCCCGCCAGGCATGTGATGCTGCTGAGCGCCGAGGTGGACGACCCCGCGCATTTCTTTGCCGCGCTCTCGGAGCAGATCCAGGCATCGAAGGGTAAAAATGCCTTTGTCTTTTTCCACGGCTATAACGTCACCTTTGAAGACGCGGCGCGGCGCACGGGCCAGATGGCCTACGACCTGGGCTTTGACGGCG
>NZ_DAMAGB010000087.1:0-6491 GCF_031995485.1 Janthinobacterium sp. | reverse complement strand
CAGCTGGCGAAAATTGTCGGCCATCGACAGCAGCGCGCCGACCGGCACGCCATCCTGGCGGCTGGCCGTGATATCGACGTCGATGCACACCACCTGGCGCACCCGTCCTCCCTGCAGCAGGGGAAACAGGCTGGAACAGAAGCAGCGCGGCGCCGTCGCGTCTTCCCCGTCCAGCTGCCACAGGCGCGCCGGCCTGGCCTTGCCACTGGTCAACACCAGCGCCAGTTCCTGCTCGAAACCATCTGCCAGCTCACCAGCCCAGGCCGGCGCCATCGCGCGCGCCACGCCGGCCCAGGCCTGGCCGACCGCCTGCTCGCCGCTGACGCCATACAGGCGCGTGGCGCCCGGACTCCAGTAGCGCACGATGCCGTCGCGGTCGATGCCACGCACGGCCATGGCCGGCGCCTGCTCGACGGCGGCAACGATAATGGAAAGAAAGTCGAGCGCCTGGCTGGCAGGCCCCGCGTCAAGGGAGCCTCCGGCAAGCAGGCGGCCCGGCGACGCGGCGGGTTTGGCAATCAGGTCGGACATGCGCTCTCCCGCTCCGCGGCCGCACCGCAACCGGCGAATCCGAGACCCGTCCGGTGGCGCAGCCATCCTCACCATTCTTGCCTTGCCGGGAATCGGCTGCTTGAGACTGCACAAGCATGCGGGGATTCTTCCATCGCCCCAGCATGCATTCCAGCCCCGTTTTTGTGCAATCTGTCGCATTGGACTGGCGAGCACGCCTTGATCTTCATAAAGTAGCAACATGCGTATCGCCGTGGACGGGCATGGCGGCAGGCGTGCCTCCGTGCTCGCCGCGGCGGTGCGCTACCCCATGCCTGACGCCTACCTGACCCAAGATTCCCATGAAAAACGAGACACTGCCCCCGGTTCCCTTCCCTGCCACCAGCCGCCCCCGCCGCTGGCGCGCGCCCGTGCTGATCCTGCTGGTGCTGGGCCTGGCCGGCGGCGGCTGGACCGTACTGCAATCGAAACAGCAGGCGGCCAAAGCGGCCGAGGCGCAGGCGGCGAAAAAGAAAGCACAGGACAAGACCCCCGTGCATGAACTGGCGCAGGGCGACGTGGCAGCCATCAGCGCGCGCGCCCTCAGCGTCAGCCTGCCTTTGTCCGGCTCGCTCGCGCCGCTCACGCAAGCCACCATCAAGGCCAAGGTGTCGGGCGAAATCCATGAGACGACGGTGCAGGAAGGCCAGCAGGTGTCCAGCGGACAAGTGCTGCTGCGGCTCGATGCGGCCGACCAGCGCGCGCGCCTGACGCAGCAGCAGGCCATGCTCGACGAGGCGCAGGCGCGATTGTCGATGGCCAGCAAGAACGAAGCGAACAGCCAGGCGCTGCTCAAGCAAAAATACATTTCCCAGACCGCCTACGACACCACGCAGAACTCGGTCGACCTGGCGCGCGCCAGCGTCAAGTCGGCCGCCGCCATGGTGGAAATCGCCCGCATCGCGCTGGCCGATACGGTGATCCGCGCGCCAATGGCCGGCATCGTCAGCAAGCGTCATGTGCAGGCCGGCGAAAAGGTCTCGCCCGACATGCCCGTGTATACCATCGTCAACCTGGCGCAGCTGACGCTGGAAGCGCCGGTGCCGAGCGCGGAAATCCCGCGCATCAAAATCGGCCAGGAAGTGCGCTTCAAGGTCGACGGCTTTGGCGCGCGCGACTTTGCCGGCAAGGTGGCGCGCATCAACCCGACCACCGAAAGCGGCTCGCGCGCCGTGCTGGTCTACATTGCGGTGGACAACGGCGACGGTGCGCTGCGCGGCGGCATGTTCGCCAAGGGCAGCATCGTCACCGAACGCTCGATGGTGGCGCCGATGGTGCCGCTGACGGCCGTGCGCACGGAAAAGCATGGCACCGTGGTGTATGCGCTGGTCAACAACAAGGTGGTCGAGCAAGCCGTCACGCTGGGCCTGCGCAATGAGGACGAAGGCTATGCGGAAGTAACCGAAGGCCTGGCACCGGGCGCGAAAGTGATCGTCGCGAAACTCGATGGCGTGAAGCCGGGCCATGGCGTGCGCTTCAATACGCCCGCCGCCGCGCCGTCGGCCACGGCAGTGGCTACCCCACCGGTCGCTCCGGCACAGAAAGGCTGACCATGTGGATGACCAAAGTCAGTATCCGGAACCCCGTGTTTGCCACCATGGTGATGGTGGCGCTGGTGGTGCTGGGGATATTCTCGTACCGGGGCCTGGGCGTGGAAAGCATGCCCAGCGTGCAGTTCCCGTTTGCCGCCATCGAGGTGAGCTACCCGGGCGCCTCGCCCGAAGCGGTGGAAAACGACATCACGCGCCCGATCGAGGACGCCGTCAACACCGTCAGCGGCATCAAGACCATCCGCGCCAACTCGTGGGAAGGGCGCGCCGGCGTGTACCTGGAATTCGAGCTGTCGACCAATATGGACAAGGCGATGCAGGACCTGCGCGACAAGGTGGCGCTGGTGCGCCCGCGCTTTCCCAAGGAAGCCAAGGACCCGTTCATCGCGCGCGCCGAAGGCGATAACGAGCGCCCGATCGCCACCATCGTATTGACCTCCACCGGGCACGACCTGCGCGAGCTGTCGACCATGACGGAGCAGGTGATCAGCAAGCGCTTCCAGAGCGTGGCCGGGGTCGGCCAGGTCAAGCTGCGCGGCCTGCGCGCGCGCCAGATTTTGATCAGCATGAAGCCGGTCGAACTCAATGCCCAGGGCATCGGCGTCGATGAAGTGATCCGCGCCATCCAGGCCACCAATACCAACCTGCCGGCCGGCTCGATCAGCCACGGTGCGGCCGAGCAGCTGGTACGGGTGGAAGGCAAGATCAAGGATGCGCGCGAATTCGGCAAGATCATCGTCGCGCGCCGCGCCGTCGGCCCGGTCTACCTGGACCAGGTGGCCACGGTAGTCGATGGCGAACAGGAAGAGCTGTCGATCTCGCGCATGAATGGCCAGCAGGCCGTGACCATGGAAATTACCAAGGTGCAGGACGCCAACGTGGTCGAAGTGGGCAGCGGCATCCTGAAAGTGGCGGCCGACCTGCAAACCACGCTGCCGGCCGACATTACCCTGCGCGTGCTGGACGACGAATCGGCGCGCGTGCAAAGCCAGCTCGACAACGTCAAGCGCACCATCATCGAAGGCGCCGTGCTCACCATGGTGATCGTGTTCCTGTTCCTGCATTCGTGGCGCAGCACCATCATCACGGGATTGACCCTGCCGATCTCGGTGCTGGCCAGCTTTATCGCCATGAAGGCATTCGGCTTTACGCTGAACTTCCTGACCCTGATGGCGCTGTCGCTGTGCATCGGCCTGCTGATCGATGACGCCATCGTGGTGCGCGAGAATATCGTGCGCCACCTGGGCATGGGCAAGAATCACGTCAAGGCGGCCAATGACGGCACCAACGAAATTGGCCTGGCCGTGATGGCCACCACCTTTGCCATCGTCGCCGTGTTCGTGCCGGTCGCCTTCATGGACGGCATTATCGGCCGCTTCTTCCTGCAGTTCGGCATTACCGTGGCGGTGGCGGTGCTGGTGTCGCTGTTCGTCAGCTTCACGCTCGATCCGATGCTGTCGTCGGTGTGGCGCGATCCGGTCAGGGACCGCTTCAAGTACGCGCCGTGGCTGGGCCGCTTCATGGCCTGGATCGAGACCGGCATCGACCGCCTGCACGTCTGGTACGGCAAGGTGCTGGCGCTGGCCCTGCGCTGGCGCAAGACCACGCTGGCCACCGCCGTGGCGCTGTTCGCCGGCAGCCTGATGCTGGTGCCCATGATCGGCGGCGAGATGTTCCCGGAAACCGACCAGGGCTGGGTCAACCTGCGCTTCAAGACGCCGGTCGGCTCCAGCCTGGAATACACGGATTCCAAGGTGCGCCAGATCGAACAGGCGCTGAAGGAGTTCCCCGAGATCGACAGCCTGGTCGCCAACGTCGGCACCCAGGACGGCCGCAACACGGCCGAAGTGAACCTGAAGCTGACCGACGTCAAGACGCACAAGCGCCGCTCGCAGCAGGAACTGGAAAAGCTGATCCGTGAACGGCTGTCGCCGATTGCCGGCATCACCCTGTCGGTGGGCCAGCGGCCGATCTTTATCGCCATTCTCGGCACCGACGAAGGCAAGCTCGATGACGTGGCGCACCGCCTGATGGACAAGATGCGCGGCATCAAGGGCCTGGCCGACATGGAATACAGCCAGGAAGGCGCCAATCCGTCGACCACCATCAAGATCAACAACGAGCTGGCCAGCGACCTGGGCCTGTCGGTGCAGCAGATCGGCAACGCGCTGCGCCCGTTCGTGGCCGGCGACACGGTCAGCCACTGGCTGGCCTCCGACGGACAGAACTACGACGTCAACGTGCAGCTGCCCAAGTCGGGCCGCCAGAAAGTGGCCGACCTGGCCGACCTGTCGCTGGCGTCCAGCAAGTTTGACGCGAACGGCAAGCCGATCATGATCCCGCTGCGCCAGGTGGTGGAATTCGTGCCCTCGTCGAGCCCGCAGGTGCTGAAACGCCAGGCGCTGCAACGGCGCGTCGCCATCTATGCCGGCGTGCAGGGGCGCCCGGCCGGCGATGTCGACGCCGATGTGCAGAAAGCCATCAAATCGATCGACCTGCCGCCCGGCGTGCGTTTCGACGTGGCCGGCAATGCACAGCAGATGGCCGAAACCATGGGTGGCGCGATGATGGCGCTGGGCATTGCCGTGATCTTTATCTACCTGGTGCTGGCGTCGCAGTTCGGCAGCTTTTTGCAGCCGGTCGCCATCATGGTGTCGCTGCCGCTGTCCCTGATCGGCGTGCTGGCCGCGCTCCTGATCACCGGCAGCACTCTGAATATCTTCTCGGTAATCGGCTTTATCATGCTGATGGGCCTGGTGACGAAAAACGCGATTTTGCTGGTGGACTTTACCAACCAGCGCCAGCGCGAAGGGCTGGGGCAGTTCGCAGCGCTGATGGAAGCGGGCCAGGTACGCTTGCGGCCGATCCTGATGACGACGCTGGCAATGGTGTTCGGTATGCTGCCGATGGCGATCGGCATGGGCGACGGCGGCGAATCGCAGGCACCGATGGGCCGCGCCGTGATCGGCGGCGTGCTCACCTCGACCTTGCTGACGCTGGTGGTGGTGCCGGTGGCGTACACTTACCTGGACAGCCTGGGCAAGCGCGCGGCGCGCTTCTTTGGCGGCGGCTCGCATGAGCCTGAAGAGCAACATAATGCAGAACATGATGGCAAAGTTACCGCCATCGGCAGCGCGCACTGACGCTGCGAAGATCGCCTTCACCGTCCCCGCATTGGCGGGGACGACGCGGCGGCAAGGATTACTGCGGCTGGGCGGGAGCGTCGTCCGCCTCGGTGGCATCGGCCTCATCATCGCCTTCAGGCTCTTCTTCGGAACCGTCAGCCGGCTTCGGATTGTTTTTCGCTTCCAGCTTGCGCCTGGCTTTTTCCTCGGCTTTCTTCTTCTTTTCCAGCTCTTTTTGCCGTTTTTCGTATTGGAAATTTGTCTTGGCCATTTACTACCTCTTTAATGTTTTGTTGTAACAGATAAGCGCATCACTGACATTATGACGCAGTTAGGGCAAATGCAAAAATGTTCAGCCTCGCGGATGGTGCGCCGCATGCAGCAATTTCAGCCGCTCGCGCGCCACATGCGTATAAATTTGCGTGGTGGAAATATCGGAATGTCCCAATAACAATTGCACAACGCGCAAATCCGCGCCGTGGTTCAGCAAATGCGTGGCAAATGCGTGGCGCAGCGTGTGCGGCGACAGCGGCGCCGTGATGCCAGCGTTCATCGCGTGTTTCTTGATAATCACCCAGAACATCTGCCGCGTCATGGCCCCGCCACGGCGCGTGACGAACAGCGCATCGTCCATCTGGCCGTCCAGGATGATGCCGCGCGCGTCTTTCAGGTAGCGCTCGATCCACAGCCGCGCCTGCTCGCCAAACGGCACCAGGCGCGTCTTGTCGCCCTTGCCGGTGATGCGCAGCACGCCATCGTTCAGGCTCAGTTCGACCGCTTTCAGGTCCACCAGTTCCGACACGCGCAGGCCGCTCGCATACATCAGTTCGAGCATGGTGCGCTCGCGCAGGCCCAGCGGCGTGGCCACGTCGGGCGCCGCCAGCAAGGCTTCCACCTGTGCTTCCGTCAGGGTATGGACGAAGCGCGCCGGCTGCCTGGCCGACACCATCTTCAGGCAGGGATCGGCGCTGATATGCTTGTGGCGCAGCGCCAGCTGGTAAAAGCGCTTGAGCACCGACAGGCGCCGGTTCGACGACGTGGCCTTGCTGTCATCGTGGCGGGCGGCGAAATAGGCTTCGATATCGGCCGTGGCCACGTCATACAGGCCGTCGCGTCCGGGCTGGTTCACTTCCAGCCAGCGCGCGAACAGGCGCATGTCGCGCCGGTAGGCGTCGAGCGAGTTTTTCGACAGGCCGTCTTCCAGCCACAGGCTGTCGCAGAACTCGTCGATCAGGGTGGCGTTGTCGGGCGCCAGCAGGCTGTTGAT
>NZ_DAMAGB010000086.1:0-7351 GCF_031995485.1 Janthinobacterium sp. | reverse complement strand
GAACAGCAGGAAAACGAATAGCGCGGCGCTCAGCACATAGGCCAGCACGCTCAACAGACTTGCGCGCAACCATCCCGCAGGCAGGCCATTGCTGCGGGTCGCGTTGCGTTGGAAATACCATGCGCACGTGACGATGGGCCAGCACAGTATCACGTACGATGCCAGTTTGTCAGGCAATAGCGTGGACGGGGTCAGGTCGGTGAGATTGGCGCAGGTCGTCAAAGTCGCCAGTGCCAGCGAATACAGGAAACAGTGACGCCAGCTGACCGTAATCCGGCGCATCAGCCTGGCGGCGCATTTGAGACAGAACGTAAATAAAAGCATTACCGGAAAAACCATCAGGCTTTTGTAGAACATATCCATATCCATGCAGGCACCGTTCCGGCAGACAAGAGAAAGTGATTGTACCTTGCCAAATTGGCCAGCTCTTTTGCGATTCGCCTGAACGCATGTCAGCCAGCCACTGCCAGCGCCATCCTGCGCGCCACCGGTCCCTCCCCCGTATCCTCGATCTCGTATCCTGCCGCGCGCACCAGCGCCCGCAAGCCGTCGGCATCGTCCCAGCGCCGCTCCCTGCGCGCCAGTTCGCGCTGTGCCATCCACTCGCGCACCTGCTGCGGCACCGCCACCAGCGCCGGCTGCCAGCTGGCCAGATCCAGTCCCAATGCCGCATCCATACGCAGCACGGTCGCCTTTTTCACGCCATCGGGCAGATCGCTTTTCAGCAGCTCCCACAGCACCGCCAGCGCGCGCGGATAGTTCAGGTCATCGTTGATGGGCGTGGCAAACTTTGCCAGCCAGCCCGCATCGGCGTCGCCCCGTGCTTCTCCCAGCCCATGCACCGAGGTGCGCAGGCGCGACAAGCCACTGGCCGCCGCACGCAGCGCCTCGTCGCTGAAATTGAGGCTGCTGCGGTAGTGGGCGCCCAGGCACAGGTAGCGGTAGGCCAAAGGATCTATTCCTTGCTCCACCAGGCTATGCAGGCGTAAAAAGTCCCCGGACGACTTCGACATCTTGGCCTCCTGCGTTTTCAAAAACGCGCCGTGCAGCCAGAAGTTGGCCAGCCGCGTGCCGTGGCGCGCCTGGGTCTGGGCGATCTCGTTACTGTGATGGACGGCCACATGGTCTTCGCCGCCGCAATGGATGTCGAAATACGCGCCCAGGTGCTTTTCGGCCATCGCCGAGCATTCGATATGCCAGCCCGGAAAACCGAGGCCCCACGGGCTGTCCCATTCCATCTGGCGCTGGCCCGGCGTGCCGCTGAACTTCCACAGCGCGAAGTCGCAGATATCGCGCTTGTCACCCAGCTCCACCCGCTTGCCCGCCTGCAGGCCGTCGCGGTTCAGCCGCGCCAGCTGGCCGTAGTCGGGCTGGCGCGTGGTGTCGAAATAGATACCGTCCTGCGTGCGGTAAGCAAAGCCCTTCGCTTCCAGGTCTTCGATAAAGGCGATCTGCTCCGCGATATGCTCGGTGGCGCGGCACCAGACGGTGGGCGGTAACATGTTCAGCAAGGCCAGGTCGCTTTCGAACGCCTGCGTGAATTGCGCGGCCAGCGCCCACGCGGATTTTCCGCTGCGGGCGCTGCGCGCTTCGAGCTTGTCGTCGCCCGTGTCGGCGTCCGAGGTCAGGTGGCCGACGTCGGTAATATTCATCACATGGCGTACGTCATAGCCGTTGAATGCCAGTGCGCGGCGCAGCCCGTCGACAAACAGATAGGTGCGCAGGTTGCCCAGATGGGCGTAATCGTAGACCGTGGGGCCGCAGGCATACAGGCCCGCCTTGCCCGCTTCGATGGCTTCAAATGGACGCAGGCTGCGGCTATACGTGTCGTACAGGTGGAGTGTCATGCGGCTCTTTCGAAAAGTGGTTCGGAAATAGAAAATGGCCACAGGTTTTTCAACGCTGTGGCCATCGGAATGAGGAATGAAAAGTTTAACGGCGCCGGGCCGCATCCTCACGGGGCCACATAGCCAGACAGGTACACAGCGCGGCAGCGGCGCTGGCAGTCATGGCTGGAGGGAGGATGAAGGATTTCATGGCGTTGACTATCGCATGGACTGCGGCGGGCCGTCAAGCCCGCCGCCAGCATTTACTTTTTCGGCGCCTGTTCGATATGCGGCAGCAGCACCGTCAATATGCCCAGTAGCGGCAGCCAGGAGCAGATCTTGTAGACATAGGCGATGCCCGAGATATCGGCGATATGGCCCATGGCGGCGGCCGCGATGCCGGACACGCCGAACATCAGGCCAAAGAAGATCCCGGCGATCATGCCGACCTTGCCCGGCACCAGTTCCTGCGCAAACACCACGATGGCGGAAAACGCGGACGAGATCACGAAGCCGATGATGACCGTCAGCACGGCCGTCCAGAACAGGTCCACGTACGGCAGCAGCAGGGTAAATGGCGCGGCGCCCAGGATCGAAATCCAGATCACGCGCTTGCGGCCGATGCGGTCGCCGATCGGCCCGCCCATAAAGGTGCCTGCCGCGACAGCCGCCAAAAACAGGAACAGATAGAGCTGGGCCGCGCCAATCGTCAGGTGGAATTTGTCGATCAGGTAGAAGGTGTAATAGCTCGACAGGCTGGCCATGTAGATGTACTTCGAGAACACCAGCAGCGCCAGCACGGCCAGCGCCCCCATCACCTTGTTGCGCGACAGGTTCGGCCCATGGCCACCCGCCTTGGGCTTGAAGCTGGCCAGGTGGCCGCCATACCAGCGGCTGACGCTGGCCAGCACGCCGATGGCCAGCACGGCAAGCAGGCTGAACCAGGCGATATTGCCCTGGCCGCGGCCCACGATCACGGCCGCCGCCAGCAGCGGACCCAGCGCCGATCCCACGTTGCCGCCCACCTGGAACAGCGACTGCGCAAAGCCGTAGCGCCCGCCCGAGGCCATGCGCGCCACGCGCGACGCTTCCGGGTGGAAGGTCGAGGAACCGACGCCGATCAGCCCGGAAGCGATCAGCAGGGTCGGAAAGGTCGAGACGATCGACAGCATCAGCACGCCGGCCAGCGTGAAGCACATGCCGACCGGCAGCAGGAATGGCAGCGGACGGCGGTCCGTGTACAGGCCGATCCATGGCTGCAGCAGCGAGGCCGTGCATTGGAACGTCAGGGTAATCAGGCCGACCTGGGTAAAGCTGAGGGCAAACTCGGCTTTCAGCATCGGGTAAATCGACGGCAGCAGGGCCTGGATCAGGTCATTGAGCAAGTGCACGAAGGCGACGGCGCCCAGGATGTGCATGGCCAGGCCGGATTGCTGCGAGGAAGAAGGGCTGGTCTTGACCGCCGCAGCCGGCGTGACCAAGGTATCGGAAGTAGTGTGCATGGTGCTCTCGAAATCGCCCGGCCCCTGGAACAGGCCGGCAGGAAAGCCAGTATAGTATGGGCGTCGAACAGATCACTTCCAATAATCGTCGCCCAAGTGACAAAAACCATGCAGACCACTAACACTGCCGATGCCGACGGCATGCCCTTTACGCGCAGCAGCAATTCCGGCGACTACCAGCATGTGCCGCGCCCGGTGGCGGTGATGTCGCGCCAATATGACGCGGCCGCCTACACCCCGCCGCACAGCCATGTGCGCGCGCAACTGCTGTTTGCCACCGAAGGCGTGATGCGCGTGACCACCGAGCATGGCGTGTGGATATTGCCGCCGCGCCGCGCGCTGCTGATACCGGTCGGCGTGGTGCATGAACTCGATATCCTCAGCGCGCTCAGCATGCGCACCGTGTATATCGACGCGCAGGCTGCCGCCGCGTTCGGGCCTGCCTGCAAGGTGGTGGAAGTAAGCCGGCTGCTGCGCGAACTGATCCTGGCGCTGCTGGACGAAGACGTGCATTACCAAATCAATGGCCGCGGCGACTGGCTGGCCAGCCTGATCCTGTCGGAACTGGCGCGCGCCGACACAGTGCCGATCGCCATTCCCTGGCCGCGCGACCGGCGCCTGGTGGCCGTCTGCACCGCCATCATGGCGGCGCCCGGCAGCCGGCGCAGCATCGAAGACTGGGCCCACGATGCAGGTGCCAGCGCGCGCACCCTGATCCGGCTGTTTCCGCGCGAAACGGGGCTGCACTACCGGCAATGGCTGCAGCAGGTACACCTGGCCGAAGCCTTCTGCCGCCTGGACCGTGGCGAAGGCGTGGGCGCGATCGCCTTTGCGCTGGGCTACGCCAGCCCCAGCGCGTTTTCCGCCATGTTCCGCCGCATCCTGGGCCGCACGCCGCAGCATTACCTGAGCGAATGGCGCGGCGGCGCCGATCAGGCCTGAACCGGCTTTATTGCATCAATTGCGCTTGAGCAGGTCCATCTCTGCCATGCTGGGCTGGCCGAACACCACGGTGCTCACTTCGCCCGCCTTGTCCAGCCCTGTATACGTGCCGGCCACGCTCTTTTCTTGCGGGTCATACACCAGCATGAAGCGGTGGCCGCAGTTGTGCGGCTCGCAGACGCTGGTCAGCAGGCGCGGCGAGCCGTCGAGATCGACGGGCGTCAGCGGCGTCGTCACACCATCGGGCACCCAGCGCGGACGCCGGATATTGGCCTTTCTGAGTTCGGCCAGGAAAGCCAGCCGAAAGGCGCGCTCGCTTTTATAAACTTCAGGAAAATAGGGGCAGTCGGTGGCGTCGTGGCAGGCCAGTGCCTGCTCGATCAGCGATGGCGCAGGACTTTTGGCCCCGGCTGGTGTGGCGCACAGTGCCAGGCTCGTCAAGAGCGAGGCCAGCAAGCGGGTAGGCATGGCAACTCCTGTGGGAAAACACGCTGCCAGCATAGCAGAATGCGGAAATATCAGGAGCCTTACAGCGAGCAGCGGATGCCGACCACGCCATTGACCTTGCCTTCGGGCCAATCGGTTTCGCGCCAGCGGAACACGCCGGGCGCGACGAAGATCAGCTGCCATTCGACCAGCTTGCCACTGGCCGTGCGGCGGGTTTCATTGTCGTAGCGCAGGGTCAGGCTGCGATCCGTTTCGGCCAGCACGGTGGCGGCAAAGCGGTTGGTTTCGCCCAGCTTGCTGATCCAGGTGCGGTCATTGAAAATGGCCAGCTTCTGGCGATCGTCGGACAGCTGCATGCGCGACAGGCGCCGCTCGCCACCGCAAGCGCTGTTGGCATTGACGCTTTCCGCCCAACTGCCGGACAGCTGCGTTTCATCGAAAGGGACAGGTGCGGCAGTCACGGCCGCACTGAGCAGCAAGGTTGCAAGCATAGAATTTTTGATTAGCTGAAAATAAGGTGCGCTACAGCGCAAGTAGACAGCATAGCAGTGCTAGCCCTGCAAATGTTACTACATGGAATGAATTTTCAGGCAAAAAAAAGCGCCACCCTGAGGCAGCGCTTCTTTTGAAAACCAGAACAGCGTCTTAGTTGCGAACGACGCGTTTGTATTCGTTGGTACGGGTGTCGATTTCGATCACGTCGTCCTGTGCCACGAACAGTGGCACTTGCACGGTGTGGCGGTGTGCATCGATGGCGTTTTCGATCTTGGCTTCTTTCAGGACGTTGCCCGAAGTGTTGCCCTTGACTGCAGGCTCCGAGTACACGACCTGGCGTGCGATGGTGGTTGGCAGTTCAACCGAGATTGCCTTGCCATCATAGAAAATGGCTTCGCATTCCATGCCATCTTTCAGGTAGTTCAGCGCTTCGCCCAGGTTTTCTTCTTCGATTTCGTACTGGTTGTATTCGGTGTCCATGAACACGAACAGCGGATCGGCGAAGTACGAGTAAGTCACTGGTTTTTTGTCCAGAACCACCACGTCGAACTTGTCGTCGCCGCGGAACACGTTTTCCATCGGGGTGTTGGTCAGAAGATTTTTCATCTTCCATTTGTAGGTGAAGCCCGTGCGGCTCGAACCGTTGACATCAGAACGCAACACGATCATAGGCTTGCTGTCGACCATGATGATATTGCCAACACGAATTTCTTTTGCGGGTTTCATAGAAGTGTACGTAAAAAGTGGGTTGCATGAAGACCATCTGCCGCCGGTGCGCCATCGGCGCCGCAGGCTTGCGTTTGATCGGTTTAAAATCTGTCAGAATTAACCGGGCATTTTACCTTAATTTCGGGCCAGCGCCTACCGTGGCAAGCGCGCAAACGCCAGCAGGTTGCCGGCCAGGTCGCCATTGTCGTGCATCTGCGCCTGCCACGCCCCTGCCCGCCCGGCAATGCGCGGCATATCGGCGCGCAATGCCGTCCACAGCGGGGCCCAGCCCTGCCCTGCCACACGGGCGCCGTTCCAGCATTCGCTGGCCTCGATCAGGCTGTCGATCGCGCCATCGGCATCAAACGCATAGCGCTGCAAAAAGGCACGCAATTTGACGTGATGCAGGTTTTCATCCTGCGGATAGATATGCCAGATAAACGGTTTGCCGGCCCACTGCGCGCGCACAAACGAATCCTCGCCGCGCACGAAATTGACGTCGCAGACCCACAGCAGCTTGTCGTAATCGTCCTGTGCCACGAACGGCAGCACGCGCACGGTCAGGGCGCCTTGCGTATGCGATACTCCCGCGACGGCATCGGCGCCGATAAAGCGGCTAACGGCATCGAACGCCACGCCTTCCGGCACCAGGCAGACGATGGGCTCGCTACCAGCCTCCCACGCAGCCAGCAGCTCCGCCACCGGTGCGTGCGGGTAGCAGAACAGCGACACTTTCAATGCCGCCATCTCGCCCGGGGTAACGCCGAACTGCGACAAAAATGCCTGCATGGCCAGCGGATCGGCCTGGAACTGGCGGCGCCGCTGTTCCAGCCCCGCCTCGCGCAGCAGGCCGCCGGTCTTGTCGGTAAAGCCGGGAAAGAAAAAATGCTTGATCATGCCGTGGCGCGGCGAGGTCAGCTGGTGGCAGCCTTCGACCCACTCCTCCGCCGTCAGGCCTTCCAGGTTCAGCCAGACAGGATGCGGCTGGCACTGCGCCATGGCGGCAATATAGCCGGGCGGAATATCGCAGGCAAAAAATTCGATCACGATATCGGCTATCTCTCCAGGATTGAAACTGCCATCCTGGCCGCCCCAGTGGCGTACCGTCACGCCGGCCGCCTGCTGGACACCGAGCGCCACGTCAATTTGCGGGCAGATGCGCCTGAAACTGGCCAGATCGTCAACCCACAGCGTGACGGCCACACCATGCTCGCGCTGCAACTGGCGCGCCAGGCGCCAGCAGATGCCGATATCGCCGAAATTGTCGACGACTTTGCAGAAGATGGCGAGGGAGGTGGCGCGATCGGAAGAGTGTGACATGGGGTCCGGATAGTGGAAATTGAAAACAAAAAAGCCGCGCTGTTACCAGGCGGCTTTGTTGTTGGCTGAATCAGCCGGTCTGGCGTCCCCAAGGGGATTCGAACCCCTGTA
>NZ_DAMAGB010000085.1:0-7396 GCF_031995485.1 Janthinobacterium sp. | reverse complement strand
GCGGGTCAGGCAGCGTACACCGGGTTCGCATCAGCCAGCACTTTCACGGCCGCTTTCACGCGTTCGATGGTGGCGGCGTCATGCGGATTGTCGAGCACGTCGGCGATCAGGTTACCCACTTGCACCGCTTCGGCTTCCTTGAAACCGCGCGTCGTCATCGCCGGGCTGCCCAGGCGGATGCCCGAGGTGACGAATGGTTTTTGCGGATCGTTCGGGATGCCGTTCTTGTTGCAGGTGATGTGCGCGGAACCGAGGATGGCTTCGGCTTCCTTGCCCGTCAGGTTCTTGGCGCGCAGGTCGACCAGCATCACGTGCGACTCGGTGCCGCCCGAGACGATGCGCAGGCCGCGCGCGATCAGCGTCTTGGCCAGCGCGTCGGCGTTTTTCACGACCTGCTTCTGGTATTCGACGAATTCAGGGCTCAGCGCTTCCTTGAAGGCAACGGCTTTGCCGGCGATCACGTGCATCAGCGGGCCGCCCTGGATGCCGGGGAAGATCGCCGAGTTGATGGCCTTTTCGTGCTCGGCCTTCATCAGGATGATGCCGCCGCGCGGGCCGCGCAAGGACTTGTGCGTGGTCGAGGTGACGAAGTCGGCGAACGGTACCGGATTCGGATACAGGCCGGCGGCGATCAGGCCGGCGTAGTGCGCCATGTCGACCATGAAGTACGCACCCACTTCTTTGGCGACCTTGGAGAAGCGTTCGAAGTCGATCTTTTTCGAGAACGCCGATGCGCCGGCGATGATCAGCTTAGGTTTGCGCTCGCGGGCCAGGCGTTCCATGGCTTCGTAGTCGATGTCTTCTTCGGCCGTCAGGCCGTACGACACCACGTCGAACCATTTGCCAGACATGTTCAGCGGCATGCCGTGGGTCAGGTGGCCGCCTTCGGCCAGCGACATGCCCATGATCAGGTCGCCCGGTTTCAGCATGGCGAAGAACACGCCTTGGTTCGCTTGCGAGCCCGAGTTCGGCTGCACATTGGCCGCTTCGGCGCCGAACAATTGCTTGACGCGGTCGATCGCCAGTTGCTCGGCAACGTCGACGTATTCGCAGCCGCCGTAGTAGCGCTTGCCTGGATAGCCTTCGGCGTATTTATTCGTCAGTTGCGAGCCTTGCGCTTCCATTACGGCTGGCGAAGTGTAGTTCTCCGACGCGATCAGTTCGATATGGTCGTGCTGGCGCGTGTTTTCTTTTTGAATAACGGCGAACAGTTCAGGATCGACGTTGGCGAGGGTGTGATCTTTTGCAAACATGTAAAAACTCCAAAGATGTGGGTGCTTTGTACTGGCAGGGATCGAATGAGGGGAGCCGGCGTTACGTGAATAACAACAACGGAAAGGCAGCCTCTTCGCGCAATTCCATCGGTGGGCTGCCCAGGCGAACGGCTGATGAAATCTCACGTTTCCCGGTGGATGCCCACCTTTCGCCGGCAATGATCGCACCAAAATGGGGATCGTTGCGACTTTTCGCCAGTCACGTGAGACGTAATGGAAGCCAAATTGTAAGTTAAGTACCCAAATTGAGCAAGGAAAGCAGCGCACCACGCACGCTGCGGCTATAATCCCCGCGCGCCATGCGATGACGGCCGCACAATAGTTTCGTCACGCCTGGAAAGTTGCTTTTCTTTAAGCTGACCTTAAACCTGGCGCAGCCATGTAAGCGTATGTTACGAAGCTTGTCATAGTGTTCAGCAGTCTTGCACTATGCTGCGGCGCGATGGCTGCCAAAAAGTAAGTACTAATCACATGGCATTTCGGCAAGCGCTTTCCGTCATGATAAGAAAAATCGCGTAAAATGTTGCTCAATCTCACTACCGGCGCTTTGAACATGCCTTCAGTCTTTACCTGGAATGTCCGTGTCTACTATGAAGACACCGACGCAGGTGGCATTGTCTACTACGCCAACTACCTGAAGTTCTTTGAACGCGCGCGTACCGAATGGCTGCGCGCGATCGGCGTGGGCCAGCAGCAATTGCTGGAGGAACATGACGCGCTGTTCGTGGTAAAAAGCGTCAACGCCGACTATCATGCGCCAGCCAAACTCGATGACACGGTAAGATTAACGTTAAGCATAGCCAAACTGGGACGCGCTTCCATCGTGTTCCTGCAACAGGCCTGGCGCGACGAGACCCTGCTCAACACCGCCCAGGTCAAGATCGGCTGCGTCGACTCAGGCATGCGGCCACGCGCGATACCTGATGCCGTGGCCCAGCGCATGCGCGCCGCCTGAGCTGTTCCACCCTTCGGATAATTCACCCAACAGACTGCCTGCCAATGAACGTTACACAAGATCTTTCTTTCCTCGCGCTCATCACCAACGCCCACCTGATCGTGCAGCTGATCATGGCCCTGCTGCTGCTGATCTCCCTGACCAGCTGGACCTATATCTTCCGCAAGATGTTTGCCGTACGCCAGGCGCGCAAGCAGACGATCGAATTCGAACGCAGCTTCTGGGCCGGCGGCAACCTGCACGCACTGCACCAGAGCGCCAGCGGCAACCGCGACCAGAGCGGCGCGCTGGCTCGCATTTTCGATGCCGGCATGGGGGAATTCATCAAGGGCAAGGCGTCCTACGGTTCGCGCGAGGCGCTGGACGTGGGCGCCGTGCTCGACGGCGCCCGCCGCGCCATGCGCGCCGCCTTTCAGCGTGAAATGGATGTACTCGAATCGCACCTGGCCTTCCTGGCGTCGGTCGGTTCCGTCTCGCCGTACATCGGCCTGCTCGGTACCGTGTGGGGCATCATGAATGCCTTCCGCGGCCTGGCCAATGTGCAGCAAGCAACCCTGGCAGCGGTGGCGCCCGGCATTGCCGAAGCGCTGATCGCCACCGCCATCGGCCTGTTTGCGGCGATTCCTGCCGTGGTCGCCTATAACCGTTTCTCGCACGATATCGACCGCCTGGCGATCCGCTTCGAAAGCTTCGTCGAAGAATTTTCCAACATCCTGCAGCGCCAGTCGCGCTAACAAGGAGGACTGCTGATGGGTTCCTCATTCAATAGCGGCGGCATGCGGGGCGGACGCGGGCGCAAGTTCAAGTCCGAGATCAACGTCGTGCCGTATATCGACGTGATGCTGGTGCTGCTGATTATCTTCATGGTGATGCCGTCGTCGAACAATCCGAGCGTGGTGAATTTGCCCAACGCAGAAAAGACGGCCAAGCCGCCCGATGACTATATCCAGATCGTGTTGAAACCGAACGGCTCGCTGTCGATCGGCGTGATCGGCAAGGAACAGCTGGCGCCGGAAACCGAACCGAACCGCGACGCCCTGCTGCGCAAGCTGCGTGGCTTGCACGAAAGTAATCCGGACTATCCGGTGCTGATCGCGGGCGACAAGGACAGCAAGTACGACGATGTGATCCAGCTGATTTCGGAAGCGAAAAAGATGGGCATCAACCGCGTCGGCCTGGCCACCAAGTAATTGCACCCATTGAACCCGACGTTTTAAAGACCGAACTTTGCAGACGAAACCTACCGACCATGTACTGGGCGTCCCTTACCGGGTGCCGCGCGAACGCAGCCGCTGGCCCGCGCTGGGCCTGGCGCTGGCGATGCATCTTGGCTTGCTGTTTTTCCTGTGGGTAGGCGTACACTGGCAAAGTACGGAACCGGTCGCGGTGGAAGCGGAAGTGTGGGACCTGAAGGTGCAGACAGCCGCGCCGCCACCGGAAGTGTCGACCGAACCGGAGCCAACGCCGGCGCCACCGCCGCCGCCCGAGCCGGAAGTGGAGCAGCCTGCCCCCCCGCCGCCGCCACCAGTGGCCGCGCCCGAGCCGAAGGTCGACCTGCGCGAAGCGGAAATTGCGCTCGAACGCAAGAAAGCCAAGCAGAAGGAAGAGAAGGCCAAGGCCGCCGCCGAGGAACGCCGCAAGCAGGAACAGAAGGAACGCGAGGAAGAAAAACGCGAACTGGACAAACAGAAGCAGAAAGAAAAAGACAAGGCCGAGAAGCTGGAAAAAGAAAAAGCCGACAAGGCGGAAAAAGCGAAGCTGGCCAAAGAGAAGGAAAAAGAGAAAGAGAAGGAAAAGGAAAAGGCTGAAAAAGCCGAGAAAGCCGCTGCGGAAAAGGCCGAGAAGGAAGCGGCCGAGAAAAAAGCGGCAGCAGCTGAAAAAGCCGCCAAGGCGAAAAAAGCGGCGGAAGACAAGAAAGCCGCCGACAAGGCACGTGCCGATGAAATGAGCCGCATTACTGGTGCAGCAGGCAACGGCACGGCAGGCACGGCCGCGAAAGCGACCGCGCCACGCAAGGACAGCGGCTATGTCGCTGCCCTGACGGCCAAGATCAAGGGCAATATCGCATACAGCGGTAGCACCGACGTGCCGGGCAACCCGCGCGCCGTGTTCAGGATCGAGCAACTGCCAACTGGGGAAATTATTTCTGTCCGAAAGATCAAGAGCAGCGGACTGCCGGCGTATGACAGCTCGGTGGAAAATGCCATTAATAAATCGTCGCCACTGCCGAAGAAAAAAGACGGCAGCGTGGAGCGTGAAATTGAACTCATATTCGAGATGAAGGAATAATCAATGATGATCATGAAAAAAATGAGTTACGTGGTGCTGTGCGCCGGCCTGATGCTGGGAGCTTCCGGTGCCCAGGCCCAGCTGCGCGTGGAAATTACCGGTATCGGCAGCAACCAGATCCCGGTTGCCATTGCCAATTTCGCCAATGAATCGGTGGCGCCGCAATCGCTGTCGGGCATCATCAAGGCCGACCTGGCGCGCAGCGGCGTGTTCAAGATTATCGATGGCGCGGAAATGTCGGAAACGGCACCGGTCAGCTACGAGCAGTGGAAGTCGCGCGGCGCCGACGCGCTGGCCGCCGGCAGCGTGCAGGCGCTGGCCGATGGTCGCCTGGACGTGCGCTACAAGCTGTTCGATACCGTCAAGAGCGCCCAGCTGTCGAGCATGAACAACGCGGCCGCGCCGCAGTTCAACCGCCTGCTGGCGCACAAGATTGCCGACGATATCTATGAAAAACTGACCGGCAGCAAGGGCGCGTTCGCTACCCGCATCGCCTACGTGACCCAGTCCGGCCGCGAATACCGCCTGGAAGTGGCCGACGCCGATGGCGAAGGCATCCAGGTCGCGCTGCGCTCGAACGAGCCGATCATCTCCCCGTCGTGGTCGCCGGACGGCACCAAGGTGGCGTATGTATCGTTTGAAAAGAAAAAACCGATCGTCTACGTGCAAAATCTGGTAACACGCCAGCGCACCGTCGTTTCGAATGAAAAAGGCAGCAACTCGGCGCCGAGCTGGAGCCCGGACGGCTCGCGCCTGGCCGTGGCCCTGTCGCGTGACGGACACACCCAGGTCTATACCGTCGGCGCCGACGGCAGCGGCCTGCGCCGTGTCAGCAACAGCAGCGGCATCGACACGGAACCACAATTTTCGGCCGATGGTCAAAGCATTTACTTCACCAGCGATCGCAGCGGCGGACCACAGATCTACCGCATGCCGGTCAGCGGCGGCGAAGCCAAGCGCGTGACGTTTGGCGGCTCGTACAACATCAGCCCGCGGATCTCGTCCGACGGGAAGACACTCGCTTATATTTCCCGTCGCGACGGCAATTTCCAGCTCTACGCGCTCGACCTGGCTAGTGGCCAGGAACTGCGCCTGTCGGACACCGCCAACGACGAATCACCGAGCTTTTCGCCCAACGGGAAATATATCATGTACGCGACCGAATCCGGACGACGCAAGTCGCTGGCAGTGGTATCGGTGGATGGCCGCGTCAAACAGCGTTTGACTACGCAAGCTGGCAATATCAAGGAGCCCACCTGGGGTCCTTTCATGAAGTAAATGCTGTACAGTTGCACCTTTAACCATAGACCCGGAGAATATAAAAATGAGTAACTTCAAAAGCCTGGCTTTCATCGCCGCCGCAGCGACCCTGCTGTCCGCTTGCAGCACCCCAGTAAAACTGGCAGAAACCCCAGTTGTCGAGCGCGCGCCAGAAGCCGCACCAGCAGCGCCGGCCGACCCACGTCAGGTTCAGCCAGTAACGACCGGTTCGGTCGATCCGCTGGACGATCCGAAAGGCGTGCTGGCCAACCGCAGCATCTACTTCGACTTCGACAAATACGTCGTTCGCGAAGCAGACACCGCTGTGGTACAAAACCACGCCGGCTACCTGGTGAAAACCCCAGCGCGCAAGATCTTGATCCAGGGTAACACCGATGAACGCGGTGGCGCCGAGTACAACCTGGCCCTGGGCCAGAAACGTGCTGAAGCCGTGCGCAAGTCGCTGTCGGCCCTGGGCGTACCGGAAGGCCAGATGGAAGCCGTGTCGCTGGGCAAAGAAAAGCCTAAAGCACAAGGCAGCAACGAAGCAGCCTGGGCTGAAAACCGCCGCGCTGACATCGTTTATTGATAGTTTGGCCCTGTAACAGGCGAGCGGCCTTCGTTCTGGCGCTTGCCTGAGGCCAGTCACAGGCATAATAATGGGGCGCCGCGCGGATTACCGCCCGGCGCCCCGTTTGCATGTATGCGTAACTTTTGAAAGCCCGATCCATGATGACATTCTCGAAAGCCGGCGTCGCCGCCGCCCTGATGGCAGCCTTCACCTGCCTGCCCCTGCACGCCAACGCAGCCCTGTTCGACGACGACGAAGCCCGCAAAGCCATCCTGGAACTGCGCAGCAAGGTCGACGCCCTGTCGCGCGACCTGAGCGAACGGATTGAAGCGAAGGCCGACAAGACCAGCACCCTCGGCCTGATCAACCAGCATGACCAGACGATGCAGGAAATCGCGCGCCTGCGCGGCCAGATCGAAGTGCTGGGCAATGAACTGGCCACCGTGCAAAAACGCCAGAAAGATTTCTACACCGATCTCGATGTGCGCCTGCGCAAGCTCGAGCCGCGCCAGGTCACCATCGACGGCCAGGAAGCGGCCGTCGGCGTGTCCGAGCAGAGCGCCTACGACACCGCCTTTGGCGTGTTCAAGTCGGGCGACTACAAGGCGGCCGCCACCGCGCTCGACGCGTTCGTCAAGCGCTACCCGGAATCGGCCTACGCGGCCAATGCGCAGTACTGGCTCGGCAACGCCTATTACGCCCAGCGCGACTGCAAGAGCGCCATCAGCGCCCAGCAACTGGTGCTGAAGAACTACCCGGACAGCCCGAAGGCGCCGGACGCCATGCTCAACATCGCCAGCTGCTACACGGAGCTGAAAGACAAGCCGAACGCCACCAAGACCCTGAACGCGCTGATCTCCCGCTACCCCGATTCGAGCGCCGCGCAGACGGCCAAGGAGCGCGCCGGCAAAAAGTAAGTTGAAGCCGACTCAGGGGAAAAAGTTGCCGGCAGCGTTTGACAGAATCCTGGCCACCCCCTATAATCTTTCTTCTTCGGGTCGTTAGCTCAGCTGGTAGAGCAGCGGACTTTTAATCCGTTGGTCGCAG
>NZ_DAMAGB010000084.1:0-7720 GCF_031995485.1 Janthinobacterium sp. | reverse complement strand
CAGCAGATACAGGCGCTCGGGCGTCAGGCCGCCGGCCAGGATCGCGTCCAGGCCCCTCACGCCGGTCGACAGCAAGGTCGCCGCTGGCGCTGATTGCATGTGTGCCGGTGTCGTCATTGCTGCTCTCTTTCCCGGCTCGGGCAGGTGGCCTCAGCCGTATATGGCCAGCCTGGCAACCCCAGGCCGGTGCATATGGTAGCGCAGTCCGTGTTGCATGTCTTTTCGATACGATTGGTAAATAAACACCGTTCGCCGGGCGTATGCGGCAGTGCAGCACGCGATTGCCAGGCAGCCAAGCAAAGAACGCATGACCCTGATAAAGTAGGTGCTCCAGCCAGCTTCCCGCCACACCGTTTTGCCCGCGCCTGCCAGCTTTCCCCTGTTGCACGGCATGCCCCTCTGTAACCAGATGGATGGTTTTAATAGCAATGTAATTTAAGAAAATGTTTCCATGTTTCAATTGTAAATTGGCTTGACGATTTTAGAATGATCGTTCATTCTTTGATCTGCGTTAATAAATTACCCCATTTCTAACGACACTACCCGCTTCTTTTTCAGAAAGTCCAAGATGCAATCAACTTTTACCCTGACGTCGCCGCGTACGAGCGTCGCTATTGCCGTTCTGTGTGCCACTGCAATCATGGCCGGCTGCAGTAAAAAACAGGCTGCCCCTCCGCCGCAACAGGCGCCGCAGGTGGTGGTCTTTACTGTTAATCCGGCCGCGTTGCCGATGGTGGCCGATCTGTCCGGCCGGACCAATGCCTACCAGGTGGCCGATGTGCGCCCGCAAGTGGGCGGCATCATCCAGAAGCGCCTGTTCGTCGAAGGCGCCGATGTGAAAGCGGGCACCCCGCTGTACCAGATCGATTCGGCCACCTACCAGGCGTCCTACAATTCGGCCAGGGCCGCGTTGACCAAGGCCAAGGCCAATCTGCTCACTTCCGGTCCGAAAGTCGCGCGCTACAAGGAACTGGTTGCCATCGAAGGCGTGAGCCGCCAGGAATACGACGATGCCGTCGCCACCTATGAACAAGCCAAGGCCGATGTCGAAGCCGCCAGCGCCGCGCTGGAATCGGCCAACATCAACGTGCGCTACACCACCGTGACGGCGCCGATCAGCGGCCGCACCAGCCGTTCGACCGTGACGGCCGGCGCGCTGGTCACCGCAGGCCAGACCGAAGCGCTGACGACAGTACAGCAACTCGATCCGATCTATGTCGACGTGACCCAGTCGAGCACCGACCTGCTGCGCCTGAAGCGCCAGCTGGCCGACGGCAGCCTGAAGAAAGCCGGCGACGGCCAGGCCAAGGTCAATCTGATCCTGCCGGACGGCAGCAAGTACAGCGAATCGGGCAAGCTGCAGTTCGCCGGCGTGAGTGTCGAGCCGACCACCGGCAACGTGGTCCTGCGCGCGCTGTTCCCGAATCCGAAAGGCGAGCTGCTGCCAGGCATGTTCGTGCGTGCCCAGCTGGAAACGGGTATCGATGACAAGGCCATCACCGTGCCGCAAGTGGGCGTGTCGCGCAACCAGAAGGGTGAAGCCACCGCCATGATCCTGAACAAAGAAAACAAGGTCGAGCAACGCATTATCACCACCAACGGCACCTCCGGCACCAACTGGATCGTGACGTCCGGCCTGGCCGCCGGCGACCGCGTGATCGTGGAAGGCTTGCAGAAAATCAAGCCGGGCGCGCCAGCCGTCGCCGTGCCTGCCGCAGCGCCAGCCGCCCCAGGTGGCGCACCAGCCGCCGCAGGCGCCGCCCCTGCTGCTGCACCGGCCGCATCTGCACCAGCCGCCAGCGCCCAATAATTCAGGAGAATATTAATGGCCCGTTTTTTCATTGACCGCCCGATTTTTGCCTGGGTGGTCGCGATCGTGATCATGCTTGCCGGCATAATCTCGATCCTCAGCCTGCCGATTGCGCAGTATCCAAGCATCGCGCCGCCATCGATTTCGATCAGCGGCGCCTACCCTGGCGCCTCGGCCAAAACGGTGGAAGACGCCGTGACCCAGGTGATCGAACAGAAGATGAAGGGCATCGATGGCTTGCGCTACATGTCCTCGTCCAGCGATTCGACCGGCGGCATCAGCATCACGCTGACGTTTACCAACGGCACCAATCCCGACATCGCCCAGGTGCAGGTACAGAACAAGCTGCAGCTGGCCACGCCACTGCTGCCGACCGCTGTCACGCAACAGGGCCTGGTGGTTGCCAAGGCCACCAAGAACTTCATGATCGTGTTCGGCTTTATCTCCGAAGATGGCAAGATGAACCAGACCGACCTGAGCGACTACGTGGCCGCCAACGTGGTCGATCCGCTGAGCCGCGTCCCGGGCGTCGGCGACGTTACCCTGTTCGGTTCGCAATACGCAATGCGCATCTGGCTCGATCCGGCCAAGCTGCAAAGCTTCCAGCTGACGCCAGCCGACGTCATCACCTCGATCCAGGCGCAGAATGCCGAAGTGTCGGCCGGTGAACTCGGTGGCGCGCCAGCCGTTGCTGGCCAGCAGCTGAACGCGACCGTCTCGGCACAAAGCCGCCTGCAGACCGCCGAGCAGTTCGGCGCGATCCTGCTGAAAACCACCACCAGCGGCGCGCAAGTGCTGCTGAAAGACGTGGCGCGCATGGAACTGGGCCGCGAGAACTACAACACGGTTGCCCGCTACAACGGCAATGCCGCCACCGGTATCGCCATCAAGCTGGCTACCGGCGCCAACGCGCTCGACACCGCCACCGCCGTCAAGGCAATGGTGGAAACCCTGGGCAAGCAGTTCCCGGCCGGCATGAAAGCCGTGGTCGCATTCGACACCACGCCATTCGTCAAGCTGTCGATCGAAGAAGTGGTAAAAACCCTGGTCGAAGCGGTGGTGCTGGTATTCCTGGTGATGTACCTGTTCCTGCAGAACTTCCGCGCCACCCTGATCCCGACCATGGCCGTGCCGGTCGTGCTGCTCGGTACCTTCGGCATCCTGAACGCGTTTGGCTACTCCATCAATACGCTGACCATGTTCGCCATGGTGCTGGCGATTGGCCTGCTGGTCGATGACGCCATCGTGGTGGTGGAAAACGTCGAGCGGGTGATGAGCGAAGAGGGCCTGTCGCCGCTGGAAGCGACGCGCAAGTCGATGACGCAGATTACCGGCGCGCTGGTCGGTATCGCCATGGTGCTGTCGGCCGTGTTCGTGCCGATGGCCTTCTTTGCCGGATCGACCGGCGTGATCTACCGCCAGTTCTCGATCACGATTGTCTCGTCGATGGTGCTGTCGGTGATCGTCGCGATGGTGTTTACGCCGGCGCTGTGCGCCACCATCCTGAAGCCGATTGAAAAAGGCCATCACGCCACCAACAAGGGCTTCTTCGGCTGGTTCAACCGCGGTTTCGACCGCAGCAGCGACAAGTATCAAGGTTTCGTGGGCAGCATGATTACCCACCGCCTGCGCTCGATGCTGATGTACCTGGTGCTGCTGGTGGCGCTGGTGCTGGTGTTCATGCGCCTGCCAACCTCGTTCCTGCCCGAAGAAGACCAGGGCATCCTGTTTACCCAGATCCAGCTGCCGACCGGCGCCACGCAAGAGCGTACCCTGGGCGTGATCAAGCAGGTCGAAAAGCATTTCATGACCAATGAGAAAAATGTCGTCGCCTCCGTGTTTGCGGTGGCCGGCTTCAGCTTCGGCGGCAATGGCCAGAACACCGGTATCGCCTTCGTGCGCCTGAAAGACTGGTCCGAACGCAAGGCCGGCGACGCCAAGGCGTCCGCCGTGGCCGGCCGCGCGATGGGTGCGCTGCTGCAGCTGAAAGACGCGATGGTGTTTACGTTTGCTCCGCCAGCCGTGCTGGAACTGGGTAACGCCACCGGTTTCGACATGCAGCTGCAGGATACGGGCGGCCTGGGTCACGAAGCGCTGATGGCGGCGCGTAACCAGCTGCTGGGCATGGCGTCGCAAAACCCGGTCATGGTCGGCGTACGTCCGAACGGCCAGGAAGATACGCCGCAGTACAAGATCGACATCGACCAGCAGAAAGCCACCTCGCTGGGCCTGAAGATCGATGAGATCAACCGCGTGCTGAGCGTGGGCTGGGGTAGTGCGTATGTAAACGACTTCATCGACCGCGGCCGCGTGAAAAAAGTCTACATGCAGGGTGAAGCATCTGCCCGCATGGTGCCGGAAGACCTGAACAAGTGGTACGTGCGCAATACCGCCGGCGAAATGGTGCCGTTCTCGGCTTTCGCTACCGGCAAGTGGATCTATGCGTCGCCACGCCTGGAGCGCTACAACGGCCTGCCATCGATGGAAATCCTCGGCACGCCGGCGCCTGGCCAGAGTACCGGCGCCGCCATGAACGCGATGGAAGAAATGGTCGCCAAGCTGCCAGCCGGCATCGGCTTGAGCTGGACCGGCACCTCGCTCGAAGAGCGCGAATCCGGTTCGCAAACGCCGCAGCTGTACGCCATCTCGCTGCTGATCGTGTTCCTGTGCCTGGCCGCGCTGTATGAGAGCTGGTCGATTCCGTTCTCGGTGCTGCTGGTGGTGCCGCTGGGCGTGATCGGTACCGTCCTGGGCACGTGGCTGTTCGGCCTGTCGAACGACGTCTACTTCCAGGTGGGCCTGCTGACCGTGGTCGGTTTGTCCGCGAAGAATGCGATTCTGATCGTCGAGTTTGCCAAGGAAATGCAGGAATCGGGCATGTCGCTGCTGGACGCGACCTTGCATGCGGTGCGCCTGCGACTGCGTCCGATCCTGATGACCTCGATCGCTTTCGGCCTGGGCGTGCTGCCGCTGGCAATTTCCAGCGGCGCCGGTTCGGGCAGCCAGAACGCCATCGGTATCGGCGTGCTGGGCGGGATGCTGTCGGCGACCTTCCTCGGTATCTTCTTCGTGCCGGTGTTCTTCGTGCTGGTGCGCGGCTTCTTCTCGAAGTCCGACGACAAGACCGCGCCGAACACCCCGGCGACGCCTGGTGCGCCAGCCGTCACGCTTTCCAAGGATGCACATTAATATGAAAAAAACGCTACTTTCCATGGCGGCGCTGGCCTTGCTGGCCGGCTGCAGCCTGGCTCCGACCTACGAGCGCCCGGCGGCGCCGTCCCCAAGCGCCTGGCCGACCGGCCCGTCGTACAAGGCCGACGCGCCGGCCGGCCCGACCGCCGTGGCCGATATCGCCTGGCGCGAGTTCTTTGCCGACGCGCGTCTGCGCCAGGTGATCGAACTGGCGCTGGCCAACAACCGCGACCTGCGCGTGTCGATCCTGAACATCGAGAAAGCGCGCGCCACCTACGGCATCGAGCGCGCCGCGCTGATGCCCACCCTGTCGGCCTCGGGCGGCCAGACGGCCACCCGCATCCCGAAAAACCAGAGCGCCGACGGTGAAGCGTCGATCTCGCGCCAGTACACGGCCAACCTCGGCATTTCGGCGTACGAGCTGGACTTCTTCGGCCGCGTGCGCAGCCTGTCCGACAGCGCGCTGGAGCAATACCTGGGCACGGAAGAAGCACGCCGCGCCCAGCAGATCAGCCTGGTGTCCGAAGTGGCCAGCAGCTATCTGAACCTGGTGGCGGACCAGCAGCGCCTGCGCGTGGCGCAGGACACCCTGCGCAGCCAGCAGTCGAGCTATACGCTGGCCGAGCGCCGTTTCAATGCGGGCGCGACGTCCGGCCTGGACAAGTACGACGCCCAGACCAGCGTGGAACTGGCGCGCACCGACGTGGCCGTCTACACCAGCCAGGTGGCGCTCGACCAGAACGCCCTGGCCTTGCTGGTCGGCAGCAGCGTGCCGGCCGAACTGTTGCCGCAAGGCGAGTTCGGCGCGGTGACGGCCCTGGCCGACATTCCGGCCGGCGTGCCGTCGGATGTGCTGCAACGCCGTCCCGACGTGCTGGTGGCCGAGCGTACCTTGCGCTCCGCCAACGCGAATATCGGCGCGGCGCGCGCCGCGTTCTTCCCGCGCATCTCGCTGACGGCCACCGCCGGTTCGATCAGCAACAACCTGTCGGACCTGTTCAAGTCGGGCAGCGGCAGCTGGAGTTTCATTCCGCAGATCAGCCTGCCGATATTCGATGGCGGCGTCAACCGCGCCAACCTCGATATCGCCAAGGTGAATCGTGAAATCTCGGTAGCGCAATACGAAAAGGCGATCCAGGTCGCCTTCCGTGAAGTGTCCGACGCGCTGGCCCAGCGCGGCACCATCGACGAGCGCCTGCAGTCGCAGGAAGCGCTGGTCGAGGCGTCGACGAAGAGCTACACGATCCAGGACGCGCGCTACAAGCAGGGCGCGGAAACCTACCTGAACGCCCTGATCGCCCAGCGCGCGCTGTACACCGCGCAGCAGAGCCTGATCACGGCGCGCCTGGCCAAATCGACCAACTTGGTGACCTTGTACAAGGTGCTGGGCGGCGGTTGGCAGCCTGAGAAAACAGCCGTCGCAGCGGCTGGCGCTGCCCAATAATACGGGCACGCCGACGCCGGTCCGGTCCGCGAGGGCAGGGCCGGCGCGCGACTGGAAAAGACATGAATCAAGTTGAAAAAAGGCATCCGGACCCCGAGCGCGCCAACACGCGGCGCCGGCAGGTCCTCGATGCGGCCGAAAGCTGCTTCAGCCGCCGCGGTTTTCACGGCGCCAGCATGGCCGAGATATCCAAGGCTGCGGGCATGAGCGCAGGCCATATCTACAATTATTTCGACAGCAAGGACGCCATCATCGCGGCCTTTGTCGAGCAGAACATGGAACGCGTGTCGGACATGATGCAGGACCTGGCGCAGCAGGAAGATCCGCTGCAGGCCCTGATCGACAACGCCGGCGAGCGGGTGCTGGAAAGCATGGATCCGAAGGTATGGATGATGCCGCTGGAGATTTATTCCGAAGCGTCGCGCAATCCACCGATCGCCGCCATGCTGCAATGCGCCGACCGCCGCTCGCGCCAGCTGTTCCTGTCCATCGTCAGGAACGCCCGCATCAAGCGCGGCCTGCCCGCCGGCGAGGACATGCTGGACGGCCGCATCGACACCCTGATCGCGCTGTTCCAGGGCCTGCCGGTGCGCGTGGTGCATAACCCCGACGTGAAGATCGAGCCGCTGGTGGCCGGTTTTCGCGTGGCGCTGACGGCATTGCTGCTGGGTGAATAAGCACAGGCCGGCAGCTTTTTGACATGCAACATTTATCCTGTGGAAAGCATGGCAAAAACTCAAAAGCGTCTGCTATAATTCCCACCTCGTCGGGGCGTAGCGCAGCCTGGTAGCGTACGTGCATGGGGTGCACGGGGTCGGAGGTTCGAATCCTCTCGCCCCGACCAATAGAATCAAGGAAAGAGGCTCATCTCGGGATGGGTCTTTTTTTTTGGCTATGTCAGCGAAAAAAGTGGAACCGTTCTGACGTTGCTGAGCTCTAACCGATCAGGAATTTCCTTTCGGGAGACCCATCATGCACACAGTCCAGTGGCAGGCCTTCATCGAGCAGTTCTCGCAGTTGTCGCAGCGCCAACGCCTGGCCGGCATCGCCCTGTTGCAAGATAGTGTGGCGCAGGATGCCGCCATCGCCCTGATCGAACAGACGGCGCAGGCCAGCCTGCATTGCCCGGCCTGTCGCGCCACGCACATCCACCGGCACGGCCATGCCCACGGCTTGCAGCGCTATCGCTGCGTGCCCTGCGGCAGGACCTTCAATGCCCTGAGCGGCACGCCGCTGGCACACCTGCACCATAAAACACAGTGGCTGGCCTACAC
>NZ_DAMAGB010000083.1:0-8009 GCF_031995485.1 Janthinobacterium sp. | reverse complement strand
GAAGAAGGAAGAGTATGAAGCTTTTTCAGCATTTCGTCAACCTTCTTTTTTCCTCTACTTCAGTCTGCATTTGCATGCATCGTTCAGCGAGGGGGCGAATTATAGCCCTGCCCCACGCGGCCTGCAAGGACTATTTCTGCGCTTCGCAACCAGCGACGATCCAGTTGCGCAAACTGTCCAGCGCCTCCCATGGCTCGCGTCCGCGCGGCTGCACCAGGAAGTAGCCCCGCCGTGTCGTCAGCGATGGTACCGGCAGGCTGACCAGTTGCCCGTCACGCAGCAGCGCATCGACCAGCGGCCGCCAGCCCAGCGCCACACCGTGACCGGCGACGGCCGCCTGGATCAGCAAGGGGTAGTTGCCCAAGGTCAGGCTCTGCAGTTTACCGTCCGCAGGCAAGCCCTGCAGCTGCGCCCACTGCTGCCAGGTCATCCACGGTTCCTGGCCACTGCTGCCCAGGTGCAGCAAAGGCAGCGCCATGACGGCGCCAGGCGTGCCGCCCGCCGCCGCATGCCGCTCCAGCATGGCCGCACTGCAGACGGGTACTACCTCTTCCGGCCATATCTGCAGCGCATCGCAACCGGGCCACTGCCCGTCGCCAAACGAGATGGCCAGATCGACCGCCTCGCCGCGAATATCAAACGCCTGCTGTGATGTCACGATGCGCACGTCCAGTTCAGGACGCAGCTTCTGAAACTCTGCCAGGCGCGGCATCAGCCAGAACTGGGCAAAGCCGAAATCTGTCGCCACGGTAATGACTTGCCGCGTACGCCGCGTGCGGAGCTTGTCGACCGCCAGACCGATCGCCGCCAGATGGTCGCGCACCGCCTCATGCAAGGCGACACCATCGGCTGTCAGGCTGACGCCACGATGAGCGCGCTTGAACAGCGGCGTGCGCAAGTCCTTTTCCAGTGCGGCAATACGCTGGCTGACGGCCGGCTGGCTGCTGCCGAATTCTTCCGCCACCAGAGTGAAATTGAGGTGGCGCACGGCCGATTCAAAAAAGACGAGACTGTCCAGCGAAATGGTTTGAGCAGGCTTTACCATAATTTATTCTTATGCTTCGATAATTTATTCTGCACCCAAGTCGTTGAAATTGCAAAGTAATTTGACATCCTTCACATAAGCCATGTTTATATTATTCGCATATGAATATGCGAATTGATACGTTCGCAATTTTCCTCCGGCATCGCAGAATGCACTCATCGATATGTTTTCACTACCGCATTCATGCCTCACTCAAACGCACCCCAGCCCAATATCCTGATCCTGATGGCCGACCAGCTGACGCCGCGCGCGCTGCGCGCCTATGGCAACCGGGTCACGCGCACGCCCCATCTCGACGCGCTGGCCGCCAGCGGCGTGGTATTCGACTCGGCGTATTGCAACTCGCCGCTGTGCGCGCCATCGCGCTATGCGCTGATGAGCGGCCAGCTGCCGTCAAAAACGGGCGGCTACGACAATGCGGCGGCGCTGTCGTCCGAGGCGGTCACCTATGCCCACTACCTGCGCCATGCCGGCTACCGCACCATTTTGTCAGGCAAGATGCATTTTTGCGGCGCCGACCAGCTGCACGGCTTTGAAGAACGGCTGACTACCGATATCTATCCGGCCGACTTCGGCTGGACGCCGGACTGGCAGCGCCCCGACGTGCGGCCCAGCTGGTATCACAATATGTCGTCGGTGACCGACGCCGGCCACTGCGTGCGCAGCAACCAGCTCGACTTCGACGACGAAGTGGTGTTCGCGGCGCGCCAGAAACTGTTCGACCTGGCGCGCGATCCGGACCAGCGACCATTCTGCATGACGGTCTCGCTCACTCATCCGCATGACCCATATGCGATTTCCTCACCCTACTGGGATCTGTACAGCGACGACGAAATCGACATGCCGCGCGTGCCCGATGCGCCAGCAAACGACGACCCGCATTCGCGCCGCCTGCGCGCGGTGCTCAATCTCGATGCAACGCCCGTTACGCCGCAGCAGGTGCGCCGGGCGCGGCGCGCCTATTACGGCGCCATCTCGTATGTGGACGAGCAGTTCGGCGTATTGCTGCGCGCACTCGAACAAAGCGGGCAGCGCGATAACACCATCATTATCGTCACCTCGGACCATGGCGACATGCTGGGCGAGCGGGGGCTCTGGTACAAGATGAGCTTTTTCGAGCCGTCCTCGCGCGTGCCGCTGATCGTCCATGCGCCGCAGCGCTTTGCCGCACACAGGGTGGCGCAGTCCGTCTCGCATGTGGACCTGCTGCCGACCCTGCTCGACCTGGCGCACGGCGGCATGCCAGCTGCCGATGCCGACTTTCCGCTCGACACTGACGGCCAGAGCCTGCTGCCCCATCTGCAACAGCGCGGCGGCCACGATGCAGTGGCGGCCGAATACCTGGGCGAAGGCGCGCTGGGCCCGATCGTCATGCTGCGCCAGGGCAGCTACAAATTCATCCATTCGTCTACCGATCCGGACCAGCTATATCACCTTCCCAGCGATCCCGATGAACTGCGCAACCTGGCGCAGGACGCCGGCAGCGTTGACGTGCTGCAAGGGTTCCGGGCACAAGTCGCCAGCCGCTGGAACCTGCCGCAGCTGCACGCGCAGGTGGTGGCCAGCCAGGTCCGCCGGCGCTTTATCGGCGCGGCCAATATGCTCGGCGCGCATCATGCCTGGGATTACCAGCCGCCGCACGACGCCAGCCGCCGCTATATCCGCAACCACCTGGACCTCGATGCGCTTGAAGCGCGCGCCCGTTTTCCTGTCCCGCCACGGAGTGATGCATGAAACGCTTTACCTTGGCAGCCTTCCTTGCCGTAATAAACTGGTCCGTCCATGCCGCCGAGCCGGAAGCCTGCCGCGTGGTACGCATGGCCGACCCTGGCTGGACCGATATCGGCGCCACCAATGCCCTGAGCGGCATCGTGCTCGAAGCGCTCGGTTATGAACAGAAAGTGCTGCCGCTGTCCGTGCCGATTAGCTATGCGGGACTGCAGAAGGGCCAGGTTGATGTGTTCCTCGGCAACTGGATGCCGGCGCAAAAACCGCTGGTGACGCCGTTACTCCAATCGGGCGCGATCGAAACGCTGCGCGCCAACCTGCCCGGCGCCAAGTTCACGCTGGCCGTACCCGATTATGTGGCGCGTGCGGGCGTGCGTACCTTCAGCGACCTGGCCAAGCATGCAGACAAGTTCGACCGCAAGATCTACGGCATCGAGTCCGGCGCGCCCGCCAACCAGACCATCAAGAAAATGCTGGCCGCAAAAAGCTATGGCCTGACCGGCTGGACGCTGGTCGAATCGAGCGAGCAAGGCATGCTGAGCCAGGTGGCGCGCAAGAACCGCGGCCAACAGTGGATCGTGTTCCTGGCATGGGAGCCGCACCAGATGAACAACAATTTCAAGCTCGTTTATCTCGACGGCGACGAACAGTATTTCGGCCCGCACTACGGCAGCGCCAGTGTCAATACGGTGGCGCGCCGCGGCTACCGCGCCGCCTGCACGAATGTGGGAAAACTGTTTGCGCAGGTGGAATTCACGGCCGCGCTCGAGCACGCCATCATGGCCGACATGCTCGACAAGAAACAGACGACGCGCGCCGCCGCCCTGCGCCAGTTGCACGCCAGGCCGGAGTTGATCCATGCCTGGCTGGCCGGCGTCACTACCCGCAGCGGCGCCGATGGTGCGGCCGCCGTGCGCGCCCGCCTCGCACAACCGTAATTTCCTCATTCCCACACACCACCGCCGGAGCTACTGATGTCAAGCAAGCCAACTGCACTGCGATTCAAACCCCTGACCTTTTTCGTGCTGCAAGCGCTGGCCTGCTCGGCCTATGCCGCCGACCCTGCGCCGGCAGAGGCGCCAGACAAGTTGGTCGACACCGTCTTCGTGCAAGGCCAGGGCCGCCAGGTGCAGAACATTACGCGCAAGGATCTGGCGGAAGCCACGCCCGGTACCAGCCCCCTGAAAACGCTGGAAAAGCTGCCCGGCGTGTCGTTCCAGTCGGCCGATCCGTTTGGCGCCTATGAATGGTCGGCGCATATCTCGATCCGTGGTTTCAGCCAGAACCAGCTGGGCTTTACGCTCGATGGCATTCCGCTTGGCGACATGAGCTACCGCAATCACAACGGCCTGCATGTCAGCCGCGCGATTTCGTCCGAAAACATCGGCAATGTTAGCGTCTCGCAAGGCACGGGTGCGCTGGGCACGGCCTCGACCAGCAACCTGGGCGGCACGGTCAGCTTCAGGACGCGCGGGCCGGCCGATACGGCCGGTGCCACGCTGGCGCAAACCCTGGGCAGCGACAGCACCTCGCGCACTTTCGTGCGTTACGACACGGGCCTGCTGTCGACCGACACCAAGGCCTATGTTTCGCTGACGCGCCAGCGCGCCGACAAGTGGAAAGGCGACGGCGGCCAGGACCAGGATCTGTTCAACTCGAAAGTGGTGCAAAACCTGGGCAACAGCCAGCTGAGCGCTTTCTTCAATTATTCCACGCGCGACGAAACCGATTACCAGGATCTGTCGTTCGACAGCGTCAAGCGCCTCGGCTACAAATGGGATAACTATGCGCCCGACTGGCAGCGTGCCGTCAATGCGGCCAAGGGTATTTATACAGGCGGCGTCAACAACCTCGACGATGCGTACTACCTGGGACGCGGCCTGCGCAATGATTGGCTCGGCGGCGTCGCGCTCGACTGGCAAGCCAGCGACAGCGTGCGCGTCAAGACTACGCTGTACGATCACCGCAACCATGGCGAGAGCCACTGGTATACACCGTACACGCCGTCGTCGGCCAGCGTGCCGATCTCGGTGCGGGCGCAGGAATACAAGATCGACCGCCATGGCCTGGTCAGCGACCTGAACTGGGAAATCGGCAATCACACGGTGACGGCCGGCGTGTGGGCCGAGCGCAGCGTGCACAGCTGGACGCGCAGCTTCTACGCCGTGAATGGACCGGAAAGCACCGACCATTTCCTGTCCGACCCATTTTCCACCGTGATCGCGCAGCGCTTCGTCAGCAAGACCACGCAGTTCTATCTGCAGGACAGCTTTGCCACATTGAACGAGCGCCTCAATTTCAGCTACGGCTTCAAGAGCACCAGGGCGCGCATCGACGGCGACAACCAGGCGGGCGGACGCGCAGGCGGCACACTGGAAGCGTCGAAAAAATTCCTGCCACAGGCGGGCCTGACGTTTGCCCTGAGCAGCCAGGATGAACTGTTTTCGTCGTGGGCCAAAAACATGAATGCCTACCAGGCCGGCGCCGATGGGCCGTTCTCGCAGACGCAGGAAGCATTTGACCTCAGCAAAGGCAAGCTCAAGCCGCAAACCTCGACCACCATTGACTTGGGCCTGCGCTCGCGCCGCGGCCCGGTGCAGGCGTCGATCGCGCTGTATGCGGCCGACTTCAAGAACCGCCAGCTGAACGTGGCGACCTGCACCGGCATCGTCGGTTGCCCGACCACCCTGACCAATGTCGGCAAGGTAGAAACCAAGGGTGTGGAGGCGGCGCTGGACTGGAAACTGTCGCCGCAATGGGCCTGGTTCAACTCTTTCACCTATAACGACTCCTCGTACAAATCGGCGCCGCTGTATTACGAGGGCGCCACCGCCGTCAACGTCAACGGCAAACGCGTGGTCGATGCGCCGAAGGTGCTGTTCAACACGGAACTGTCGTACGAACACGCCGGCTGGTTTGCCAGGGCCGACGCCAAGTACACGGGCACGCGTTATTACACCTACCTCAACGACAGCCCGGTGCCGTCCTTCTGGCTGGCCAACCTGAGCGGCGGCTACAACCTGGGCAATATCGGCCCGTTCAAGAGTGCCACCGTGCAGCTGAACGTGACCAACCTGCTCGACAAGCGCTACTTCGCCACCATCGGCACCAACGGCTTTGCCAGCAGCGATCCTTCGGGCAGCTTTGCCACCATGCTGGTCGGCGCCCCGCGCGCGGCCTTTTTGACCATCAGCGGCAAGCTGTAACTGCGAAAGAACACCATGGCCTCCATCAAAGTGTCATTACGCCAGGTCGGCAAAATCTTCGATGCCGGCGTCGCGCCCGCGCTGGACAATGTCTCGCTCGATATTGCCGAGGGCAGCATCTGCGTGCTGATGGGACTGTCCGGTTCAGGCAAGTCGACCTTGCTGCGCACTATTAACGGTCTCGCTGTTCCCACCAGCGGCAAGGTGCTGGTCGACGGCACCGACCTGGCGCAGCTGGCGCCGCGCCGCCTGCAGCAATGGCGGCGCGAAGCGGCGGGCATGGTATTTCAATCGTCGGCACTGTTTGCGCACCTGAACGTGATCGACAATGCCGCATTCGGCCTGGAACTGGCCGGCGTCGGCCGCAAGGAACGCCACCGCCGTGCCGGCTCCGTGCTGGAGCAGGTGGGATTGCTGGCCCATGCGAAGCAGTATCCGCACCAGTTGTCGGGCGGCATGCGGCAAAGGGTGGGAATGGCGCGCGCCCTGGCCGTCAATCCGTCGCTGCTGCTGATGGACGAAGCGTTCTCCGCGCTCGATCCGCTCAAGCGCCGCGAGATGCAGGAGCTGCTGCTGGAGCTGCTGCGCGCACAGCGCCGCACCATTGTGTTTGTTTCGCACGATATCGACGAGGCGCTGCGCCTTGGCGACCAGATCGCCCTGCTGCACGGAGGAAAATTGCTGCAGCAAGGCGCGCCGCGCGCACTGCTGGACCATCCCGTCAACGAGCATGTGCGCGAGTTTTTCCAGAGCGCCGATACCTCAAGCCATTTGCTTGCCAGCGACCTGATCGATCATGAGGCGGGCTTCTCCACCTTGCCTGAGCTGATCAGCGTGCCCGCCGACAGCCGCCTGTCCGAACTGATGCCACGACTCGGCGCCTTCCGTTTGCCCCTGACGGTGCGCGACGCCAGCGGCGTGGTGCTGGGCCTGATCACGGCCGCCAGCGCGCTGCGCACCATCACGCGCGCCAGCGCCAGGAACTGAGATGGACCAGGCTTTGTTTGAGCAACTGCATGCATGGCTGCCGCTGGGCAGCTGGATCAATGCCAGCGTCAGTTTTCTGATGGAACACAACGGCGGCCTGTTCGACAGCGCCGGCCATGTGATCGAGCAACTTTCCACCACAGCGGAAACACTGCTGCAGCTGATACCGGCCTGGCTGATGATCGCGCTGGTCGGGGCGCTGGCCTGGCGCCGCCTGTCGTGGCGCTTTGCCGTGTTTTCCGCACTGGCCCTGCTGCTGATCGCCGTGCTCGGCTATTGGCCGCAAACCATGGTGACATTGGGACTGACCTTGTCGGCGACCCTGATCAGTCTGGCCCTGGGCGTGCCGTTGGGAATACTGGCTGCGCGGCACCGTCATCTGCACGCGCTGCTGCGGCCGGTACTCGACTTCATGCAAACCATGCCGGCGTTCGTTTATCTGATTCCGGCCGTGATGCTGTTTGGACTGGGCCGCGTGCCCGGCATTATCGCCACCGTGATTTTCGCCATGCCGCCGGCCGTGCGCCTGACCACCATGGGCATCCTGCAAGTGGACAGGGAACAACTGGAAGCGGGCCAGGCTTTTGGCGCCACAGGCTGGCAGCTGCTGTTCAAGGTGCAACTGCCGCTGGCCTTGCCGGCGCTGATGGGCGGCATCAATCAAACCATCATGATGGCGCTGTCGATGGTGATCGTCACCTCGATGGTGGGCGCCGGCGGTTTGGGCGGCGAAGTGCTGAGCAGCATCCAGCAGCTGGACGTAGGTCTCGGTTTTGAAAGCGGGCTGTGCGTGGTGCTGCTGGCGATTATTCTCGATCGCATTACGCAAAGCTTCGGGCGGCGCGAGCTTGCATCAACGCATTCTTGAAACAGCTACGTATGTCGGATCAGGGCCGCAGGGCCGTCATCCGACATTGTTGGCACGACCGGTGGTGGTGTCGGATTACGCGTGCCGCTAATCCGACCTACGCAGCGGTTGACGCCGATAGTAATGGCAGATGACGCGGCCGCACACGACCGTAGGTCGGATCAGGGCCGCAGGC
>NZ_DAMAGB010000082.1:0-8578 GCF_031995485.1 Janthinobacterium sp. | reverse complement strand
CAACTGAGCTATCAGGGAAGTGAGGCCGTATTATATACGCCGGTTTTTCAACTGTCCATATGCAATCTGTACAAGAGGAAAAAAACCGGCGTCAGGCGATCGTTACTCGGCCCCAAGGTAAATGAACTTGAACAGGAAGATGGCGGCGATGATGTAGGCCACCACCGACACCTGCTTGCCCTTGCCCGTCAGCAGTTTCAGTACTGCATAGGTGATAAAGCCGAACGCCACGCCACTGGCCACCGAATAGGTAAACGGCATCATCAGCGCGGTGATCGCGGCCGGGATGCTTTCGGTGCTGTCATCCCAGTCGATGAAGGTCAGTTCGCGCAGCATCAGGCAAGCCACGTACAACAGCGCCGGCGCGGTGGCGTATGGCGGCACGGTATGGGCCAGCGGCGCAAAGAACAGGCTGCCCAGGAACAGCAGCGCCACCGCCACGGCGGTCAGGCCCGTGCGGCCGCCGGCCTGCACACCGGCGGCGCTTTCGACAAACGCCGTGGTGCTCGACGTGCCGAGAAAAGCGCCGGCCGCAATCGCCGTGCTGTCGGCCAGTAGCGCCTTGTTCATGCGCTCCATCTTGCCGTCCTTGAGCAGGCCGGCGCGGTTCGCCACGCCCATCAGGGTGCCGGTCGCATCGAACAGTTCAACCAGGAAAAACACCAGCACCACGTTGACGATGCCGACCGACAGTGCGCCCATGATGTCGAGCTTGAAAAAAGTCGGTTCCAGCGATGGTGGCGCCGAGACGATGCCGTTGAAGTGGTTGCCGCCGAAGAAAAAGCTCGACACCGTGATCACCAGGATGCCGATCAGGATGGCGCCCGGCACTTTCAGGCGGTCCAGCGCGACGATGATGAAAAAGCCGATGATGGCCAGGATCGGCGCCGGCTGGTGCAAATCGCCCAGCGCGATGATGGTGGCCGGATTGGAGACCACCACGCCGGCGCTTTTGAGCGAGATGATCGCCAGGAACAGCCCGATGCCGACCGTGATGGCCGTACGCAGCGCGGGCGGGATGCTGTTGATGATCAGCTCGCGCACCTTGAACAGGCTGACCAGGATAAACAGGCAGCCGGAAATGAAGACGGCACCCAGCGCCACTTCCCAGCTCATGCCCATGCCCTTGACCACCGTGTACGAAAAATACGCGTTCAGGCCCATGCCCGGCGCCAGCGCGATCGGATAGTTTGCGTACAGGCCCATGATCAGCGTGCCGATGGCGGCGGCCAGGCAGGTGGCCACAAACACCGAGTCCTTGGGCATGCCGGCATCGCCGAGAATGCTGGGGTTGACGAAGATAATATAGGCCATCGTCAGGAATGTGGTCAGCCCGGCCAGCAGCTCGGTGCGCACATTGGTGCCGTTGTCCTTCAGTTTGAAATAGCGTTCCAGGAACTGCATGAGTAACCCCTTGAGTTGGTCGAACCGTGCGCGTGCCTGCAGCCAGCGCGCCTCTTGTTTTTGTAATGCCTTACTTTGCCGTGCCGGCCGGCTTGAAGGCCCACCAGCGGCTGCCGGCAAAATTCCATACCAGGCCGATGCCGGTCGCCACTAGCTGCGCCAGCCACACATGCCAGCCCTGATGATGCACCAGCAGCCACATCAGGCCGGTATTGATGCACCAGCCCACTGCCAGCAAACTGAAATACCTGGCGGCCGCTTCGCCATGCCCCTTGTCGCTTTTAAAAGTAAAAAAATAGTTGAGCACATAGTTGACCACCGAGCCCAGGACATAGCCGATGCCGGAAGCTGCGGCAGCGGCGCCGATGCCAAAAACCTGCACGCCAGTCCATAGCGTGATGTACTGGACAGCCGTGCCCGAAGCGCCGACGGCGGCAAAACGCAGGAACTGGTGATGCAGGGAATGAGACATGATCGGATTCACATGGAGCAATGAAATGCAGCCCGGGCGGGCAAGAACAAAAAATGGCTACGATTGCTCGTAACCATTTTTCATCCCGCATTTTACTGCAAGTTGTAGCAAAGATTCAAAGTGACCTCGTCAATCCTTGCTTTGGCGGCGGCTGCGCCACCAGACCAGCAGCGCGATCAGCACCAGCAAGGCCGCCACGCCGACCGGCACGATAAAGTGCGGCAACCTGGCCAGCACCGGCTTTTCGCCGCCGCTGCGCGCCTGCGCCACATACGCGGGCGTGACGCTCACCGCCGGATTGCCATACTGCTTCAGCACATAGTTGGCGATCGAGGCGATCTGCTCGTCCGTCAGCGATTGAACATACGAGCGCTGGTCGAAACGCGGCATGAAGGCCTCCACTTCGGCGCCCTCCTTGCCGATCTTGCGCTCGACGCCGAACAGGATGGCCGACACCAGGTTGGCCGGCGTTTCGGCACCGGTGGCCGTGTTGTGGAACAGCGCCGGATACGCCTGGCCCGTACTGCCGGCGCCGCTGGCCGAGTGACAACTGGCGCAGTAACCACTGAACAGCACGGCACCGCTGTTGAGCGAGTGGCGTTCGGTCGCACTGGCCATGCCGCGCAAGCCGGCCTCTTCACTGATGGCGCTGCCATGGCTGAAAGCCGCCTTCTGCTGGCCGGCAGCACGCACCGGCGGTACCGTGCGCAGATAGGCGACGATGGCAGCCACATCGTCGTCGTGCAGGAATTGCAGGCTGTTCTGGATCGCCTCGGCCATGCCGCCGGCAGCCTGGCCCTTGCCTTCCACATGGCCGGTTTTCAGGTAGGCGGCAATTTCCACATCGGTCCAGCCGCCGATGCCGCTGATCTTGTCGGAGGTGATGTTCGGCGCGTGCCACGAGCCGAGATCGGCGCCCGCCAGTTTCTGGCTGCCCACTTCGGCCATCAGCATATTGCGCGGCGTATGGCAGGCGCTGCAATGCGCCAGCCCTTCCGACAGATACGCGCCGCGGTTGATCTGCGCACTCTTGCCGGCATCGGGCACGAAACGCTTGTTATCGAGGAACAAGGCATTCCAGCCCATCATCGACAGCCGGATATTGAACGGGAACGGCAGCTTCGTCTGGCGCGCCGGCTCGTCGACCGGCTGCACTGCGTGCATGAAGTAGTGGTACAGGTCGCCCACGTCCGCATCGGTCAGCAGCGCATAGCTGGTGTACGGCATGGCCGGATACAGATGGCTGCCATCGGCGCGCACGCCCTGGCGCAGCGCGCGCGCGAACTCGGCCTCGGTGTAGTGGCCGATGCCGCCTTTTTTCGACGGCGTGATATTGGTCGCGTAGATCGTGCCCAGCGGCGAATCGATCGCGTAGCCGCCCGCATACGGCTTGCCGCTGGCGGCCGTATGGCAGGCCATGCAGTCGGCCGCGATCGCCAGGTAGCGTCCCCGCTCCAGGCGCGCATCCTGGCCATTGGCGGCAGGGGCCGGCGCGGCGGGACGATCGGGGGTCAGCGTGACGGGCGGTGCGGACTGGGCGTGGGCCGGCGGCATCGCCACCCCCAGCGCCAGCGCCGCCGTGGTCAGCATGGTGGCAAAACGGCGCATCATGCGGCCTCCCGCGCCAGTGTACGGGCGATATCGTCCGCCGCGCGCAAACCGAGCGCGGCCATGCTGAGGGTCGTGTTGACCACGCTGGCCGACGGCATCGCGCCGCCGCCCGGCAGCCACAGGTTTGCATGGTCATGCGCGCGGCAATTGCCGTCCACGACCGAATCGAGGCGATTGCTGCCCATGATCACGCCGCCCATGATGTGGTTGTTCGCGTTCAGGCTGCTGGTGATATTGAATTCCACCGCGCCGAACAGCTTGCCGATATGTTCGAGCTGCGCGTGCGCGGCCTTGGCGCCGTCGCGCACATAGTCGCCCACGTCATAGTAAATATCCGGGCAGGCCAGGCCCAGCGGGTCCTTGCGCGTCTTGCTGAGCGTCAGGCGGTTGTGCGCTTCGGGCAGCGGCTCCAGGCTGATCGACAGGTCGACGCCGAACGCGGCGCGGCGGCGGATCTCGTCGTCGAGGTCCTTGCCGACCAGGCCCAGCTTCAGCGACTGCTGGGTGGCTGGGCCCACGCGCGTGATGTTATTCAAAATCATCTTGTTGGCCGAGTAGTGTGCGCGGAAGGCGCCGTCGCGCGGCCCCACCAGGCAGCTGCTCTGCGCCGGACCGCGGCCGGTCCAGATCGGCTCGTTGGCCAGGAAAGTACAGTGGAAACCCGAGTGATCCATCATGTTGCGGCCGACCTGGTCGGAACTGTTGGCGATGCCGTTCGGATTGTTCCGGTTGGCCGCCAGCAGCAGCAGGCGCGGCGTCTCGATGCCATTGGCCGCGATCACGAAGGCCTTGCCGGTCGCCATATGCGACTGCTTTTTCGCATCGTACCAGTGCACGGCCGTGACCCGGTTGTTCTGGTCGGTATCGATGCGGTAGACGACCGCCTCGGCCAGCACGCCCGCGCCTTTCAATTCGGCGCGCTCCACGTGATGGATGCCGTTGTACATGGCGCCGATCGGGCAGATCGGCTGGCAATTGTTGTTGCCGCAGCAGGTGGGACGGCCCTGCCACGGACGCGTCGAGCGGCCCTGCGGAATCGGCACGGAACGGTAGCCGTGCGGATTGACCACTTCGGCAAAGCGCTTGTCGCCATGGCCCCACGGCACCATGTCCATCGGGTACGGCTTGCTGCGCTCGCTGGGCGACTGCAGCGCGGGATCGTTGGGGCCGGCCACGCCCATTTCCTGCTCCGCACGGCAATAGTAGGGTTCCAGTTCATCGTAGGAGATGGCCCAGTCACGCCCTACCCCGTAATCGCTTTTCATGCGCATGTCCGACGGCAGGTGGCGCCAGCACGATGCAGCCCAGTGCCAGGTGGTGCCGCCTACGGTGCGCAGATAGCCCTGCTGGAAACTGCTGCCGCTGGGGCCGGACAATTCCACGTAATTATTTTTTGGAAAATACAGCGGCGCCGGAGCGTTCTCGGCTTGCGGATACAGGCCCTGAAAGTCGGAGCCGACACGGTTTTCGAACGGCATGTTGCGCCAGTTCTCCACTGCCTGGCCGCGCTCGATGCGCAGGCCCGCTTCCAGCATGATCACGGAATGGCCCTGCGCGGCCAGCTGGTCGGCCATCATCGCGCCGACCACGCCGGAGCCGACGATCACGACATCGGCGACCACGTCGCCATTACTTTTGAATTCGGGGGATTTCATTGTGCTTGCTTGCCTTTTGGTTCGGGAGTGCCGGTGGTGGCCGGCGCGGGCACCGGTTTCGGTGCGACGGGTGCGGACACGCGCACCGGCGGCGGCGCCTTGAGCCACCACAGCGGACCATAGTTGCAGTAGGTCGGCACCACTTGCCCATCGGCCACGGTGCGGTACATCAGCGCTTCGGCGTAAGCGACCACGACCGATCTGGCGCCATTGGCCGGGTTGCCGGCCACCGTGCCCGTGTACCAGGCGGCGACAATCGCCAGCGCCAGCGCGCGCAAGGCAGGATCGGCATCGGTGGCGGCTGCCAGCAAGTCCTTGGCCGGCTGGCCGGTCTTGACCAGCGCGCCCAGTTGCGGCAGGTGCGCGGCAAAGCCCGGCACATTGCTGCGCATGGCATGTTCGATGCGCGCGGCGGTCTCGGTGCGCAAATCCTGGTGACCGGTAATTGCCTGCGATAAGGTGTAAAACAGCAGGCTACCCGGCGCAGGGCCGGCAACCGGCGTGGCAGCGGGCGCGGCGGCGGACAGCGGATTGCTCCAGAAGCCAGCCTGCGCCAGCAAGGCGGCCAGGCCGATCAGCGCATGGCGGCGCGTGATGCGCGGCGGGGAAGGATCGGCGGGCGTGGGGGGACTGCTAGTGTGCTGCATGGGAACTCCCGCAGTGATTATTTTTGTTGATCTGGATGCTTGCATTGGGTGTATTTGGGCAAATACAAGCCGTGCCGTCATTATCCTACAAAAATAAATTGTTCGCTAATGTAGTATTACTACGGAATCAATACTATCAAGACAAGCAGGGCTTGGCATCATGCATGACGCAGTTGACCTGCGGGCGATCAGCCGTGTGCGTGGCACGCTCCATGTACAAAACGTGAATGCTTATCACAGCCGCCTGCGTGGCTGGCTGAGTGCGTTTCGCGGCGTGGCGACCCGCTACTTGCCCAACTACCTGGGCTGGCGCTGGATACTCGACGCGCGCCGCATCATGTCGCCCGAGAGCTTGCTCAAAGCCACTCTCGGTTTTTTCCACACATGACAGTGACATAGCCAAAAACGATGACGGGGTGCCCGATGACTATGCCCCGGACGCGCCTCGCTCCTGGCGCCACCTGGACACCATCTCGGCGCTGATCTCGCGCTCATAACAGAGCGGCGCATAGCCGCCCTGCCTGCTCCATGCGCTGCGTCCGCCGCAAGCGCTGCCATTCCTGGCGGCATTGTAGGGACACGGGCAGCGGCCAGGATACGCAGCGATCGACTCGGCGATGATCTTTTGTTTGACTTGCGCCACCGAAAGGGCCGCAGGTGCCTGGCCCCATGCACCGATGGCGCAGGACAGGCAAGCGATGGCAAGCGCAAGGCGCAATTGGTGCATGATCGGCAAAAAATGAGGAAGTTGATCTTGCCAGTATGACAGATGATCTAAAGCAAATTTACATGCAATGTCACGGGCTGGCGGCAGCGCAGTCCAGCCTTGCAAAAAAGTAAAGCCCTGCCACCACCTGTGCGAGGGATCGTGCTACTCTGATCTGCCTGCCAAGAACAACCGTGCGGGTTTGACGATACAAGAGCAAGCCTGATATCCGCTACCCAGAACGTCAGTCCAACGAGAGGAGAAGCATGTCCAGTACACCCGGAAATCCTGGCATCGACCTGCAACAGGGAATCAATTGCAGCATGCTGAAAACCATCATGCTGACCGTATTGTTCAGCCTGCTGATGCCATTTCATGCCGGCCAGGCCCAGAATCTGCCGCCGCAGACGCCTGACAAGCTGCAGGGCGACATGACCCGCTCACTGACGCCCGACATTGGCGGCATCAAACAGTTTATAGAGATTAAGACAGATGACCCTGGCAAGCCAGTGCTGCTGTTTTTATCCGGCGGTCCGGGCAGCTCCATGCTCAACAATGCGGCCGCTTTTACACGCATCCTGCAAACCCGTTTCACGATCGTTCAATGGGATCAGCGCGACGCCGGCAGGACATTGAAACTGAATCCGTCGTCGGTCCAGCCGACAGTTGAGCAGATGGAGAGTGACACGCTGCAGGTCATTGAGTTTGTCAGGAAAGAATTAAAACAGGACAAAATCTATTTGCTCGGCAGTTCCTGGGGCAATGTCCTGGGATTTCATGTCGTCAAACAGCATCCGGAGTGGCTGCACGCGTATTTCGCCGTCAATCCGGTGGTCAGTCAACTGGCCAGCGAGCAGGCATTGCTGGCAACCCTGAAAGCGCATTTCAAAGACGACCCCGTTGCCAGCAAAGAATTGGCGGGCATCGATCCTGCCCTCGACACCGATGACGACTTGTATTATCTGAGAAAATGGCTGTTCCACAAAGAAGGCAAGGACTTTGCGAGCAGCAAGGAATTCAGGGACATGTTTTTTCAATGGGCAAAAACCTGGTCGACCGTATGGAAGACCGTCATGACCATCGATCTGCGCAAGTCCCTGACAACTGTCGATTGTCCGGTGTATTTTTTCGTGGGGAAAAACGATATCCAGACGTCCGCCGGCATTACGCAGGAATATTTTTCCGCATTGCAGGCGCCGAAGAAAGCGCTATTCCTGTTCGAGCATTCGGGACACCAGATTCATCACGATGAACCGGAAAAATTTCAACGTACCGTGATCGGCACACTGGATGGCAAGCAGCAGCGCTGAGCGCCGCGCGCCAGGCCTTCGGCGCGGCGCAATGCCGCCTGAAATGCAAAAAGCCCAACCGGTGAAGGCTGGGCTTTCTGTTTGCTGCTTGTTCTGGCTCCCCGACCTGGACTCGAACCAGGGACCTGCGGATTAACAGTCCGTCGCTCTACCGACTGAGCTATCAGGGAAGTGAGGCCGTATTATATACGCCGGGTTTTACGCTGTCCAGATTCTGCCTGGAAAAATTTTGGCAGGAACTCTACCCTCTTTTCACGGGCAAATCAGCCCGGCACTTCCTGCGGAAAGTAGTCGAATGCCAGCACCCGCGCCAGCCACGGTTTCAGCAGTTCGACGAAGGCCAGGTGGGCCGGATGGGTCAGGTAGACGTCGCGCGCGGCGGCGCCGTCGAAGGTCAAGGTGAAGCAGTCGGTAAAGCCGTCGTCGAGCCCTTCCGGACTGACGTTCTCGCCCCACTCGAATTTCAGCACGCCGGGCACGCTGTCTTTCAGCAGGGAAAATTCGTACACGAGCTCGGCGTGTTTGGCGGGCGTGAGATCGCTGTTGAATTCGCACAGGACGATATGGCGCAGGGCGGCGGTGCAGGGCATGATGGCTATCCTCTGATCAGTTCCGGCAAGGATAGCGCAAATCGGGAATGCGGGTCGGCGGCGGCCGAAGACGGCACGCTGGCGATGCGGAAATGAAAAAAGCCACGTCTTTCGACGTGGCTTTCAAATTCTGGCTCCCCGACCTGGACTCGAACCAGGGACCTGCGGATTAACAGTCCGTCG
>NZ_DAMAGB010000081.1:0-10871 GCF_031995485.1 Janthinobacterium sp. | reverse complement strand
GAGCTTGCTCAAAGCCACTCTCGGTTTTTTTCCACACATGACAGTGACATAGCCAAATATTATGCGACGGTGTGCCAGCTGGCCGGTACCGCCCGGTACTGGCCCGGCAATTGTTTCCTGGCTTCCAGCAAGCTGTCATGGATGGCATCCTGCTGGCAGGTCCAGTGTGCATCGCAGCTGAACCGGTACACGCGTGACTCGCCGGCATAGCGGCACAGTGCCAGGCCGTGGATGGCGATGGCCGCCTCGCCAGTGTCAGCGGCAACGTGGCCAAATGGCACATCGGACCAGGCCCAGGCCAGTACGCGGGCGCCATCGATATGGGTTGGTGGTGTCATGGGAGCGATCTCGTCAGTGATGCCTGCGCGCCGATTGTAGCGCGCAGGCACTGAAACCGGTGTACTGCTGGATAAATGCACAGTGCTGCAGCGCCTGGCGGCGCAAGGTCGGTATAATCATGGGATGCAAAATCTTCTTCACAACCTCAATCCCGAACAACTGGCCGCCGTCACCCTGCCAGCCCAGCATGCCCTGATCCTGGCGGGCGCCGGCTCGGGCAAGACCCGCGTGCTGACCACGCGCATCGCCTGGCTGATCCAGACCCAGCAGGTGTCGCCACCGGGCATCCTGGCCGTCACGTTTACCAACAAGGCCGCCAAGGAAATGCTGACGCGGCTGTCGGCGATGCTGCCGATCAATACGCGCGGCATGTGGATCGGCACCTTCCACGGCCTGTGCAACCGCTTGCTGCGCACGCATTACCGCGATGCCGCCTTGCCGCAGACGTTCCAGATCCTCGACTCGCAGGATCAGTTGTCGGTGATCAAGCGTTTGCTGAAAGCGAACAATATCGACGATGAAAAATTCCCGCCGAAGACGGTAATGTATTTCATCAACAACGCCAAGGATCAGGGCCTGCGCGCCACCGACGTGGAAGCGTATGACGCGCACGAACGCAAGATGGTCGAGCTGTACCAGCTGTACGACGACCAGTGCCAGCGCGAAGGGGTGGTCGATTTTGCCGAACTGCTGCTGCGCACCTATGAACTGCTGAGCCGCAACCAGCCGCTGCGCGAGCACTACCAGGCGCGTTTCCGCCATATCCTGGTCGACGAGTTCCAGGATACGAATAATCTGCAATACAACTGGTTGAAATTGCTGGCCGGCCACGGCAGCCGCGATGGCGGCGCCCTGTTTGCCGTCGGCGACGATGACCAGAGCATCTACGCGTTCCGCGGCGCCAACGTCGGCAACATGAGCGCGTTCGAGCACGAGTTCCAGGTAAAAAACCTGATCAAGCTGGAACAGAATTACCGCTCGCACGGCCATATCCTCGACAGCGCCAACGTGCTGATCGCCAATAACAGCAAGCGCCTGGGCAAGAATCTGCGTACGGACGCGGGCCATGGCGAACAGGTGCGCGTGTACGAGGCCAGCTCGGACCTGCAGGAAGCGCAGTGGATCATCGAGGAAGCAAAAAGCCTGATCGCCGAGGGCGCCTCGCGCAGCGAGATTGCGATCCTGTACCGCTCGAACGCGCAGTCGCGCGTGATCGAGCATGCGCTGTTCTCGGCCGCGATTCCGTATCACGTGTATGGCGGCCAGCGCTACTTCCAGCGCGCCGAGGTCAAGCACGCGATCGCCTACCTGCAGCTGATGGACAATCCGCACAACGATTCGGCCTTTTTGCGCGTGGTGAACTTCCCCACGCGCGGCATCGGCATGCGTTCGATCGAGCAGCTGCAGGCCGCCTCCGAGCAGTACGGCATTTCGCTGTACGCCTCGGTGCCGTATGTGGCCGGCAAGGCGGGCAGCAGCCTGGCCGGCTTCGTCAAGCTGGTCGAAGGCGTGCGCTTTGAAACCCAGCAGCTGTCCCTGCCGGAAATGGTGCGCGTGGTGCTCGAAGCGAGTACCTTGCTGCAGCACTACCAGAATGAAAAAGAAGGCGCCGACCGCATCGAGAATCTGGAGCAGATGGTCAGCGCCGCCACCCAGTTCGTGTCCGAAGAAGGTTTCGGCCAGGCCGCGCCTGCGCACCTGGGACCAACCGCCCAGGCGCAGTCGGGCACGCCCGTCGTCAACCAGGACGGCATCGAGATCCTCGACGCCGACGCGCCATTGCCGGCCGTGATGTCGCCGCTGTCGGCGTTCCTGTCGCACGCCTCGCTGGAAGCGGGCGACAACCAGGCGCAGGCGGGCCAGGATGCGTTGCAGATGATGACGGTGCACTCGGCCAAGGGCCTGGAATTCGACAACGTCTTCATTACCGGCCTGGAAGAAGGCCTGTTCCCGCACGAAAGCAGTTCCAAGGAAGACAACGGCGTGGAAGAAGAGCGGCGCCTGATGTACGTGGCCATCACGCGCGCGCGCAAGCGTTTATATATGAGCTTTTCGCAGACGCGCATGCTGCACGGCCAGACCCGCTACAACATGAAGTCGCGCTTCTTCGACGAACTGCCGGAAGAATCGCTGAAATGGCTGTCGCCGAAGGTGCAGGCCAACTGGTTCGGCAACCGCAAGTCGGCCTGGGACGAAGCGCCGCGTACGGTGGGCAGCCTGGGGTCCGATAATGCGATTGCGCAGAAGATCGCGCAGAAATCCCCTGGCGGCGGCTGGCGCATCGGCGAGTCGGTGGCCCATGCCAAGTTCGGCGAGGGCGTGATCGTCAATATCGAAGGCGGCGGCGGCAACGCGCGTGCGCAGATCAACTTCGGCCAGCACGGCATGAAGGTGCTTGATCTGGGGATTGCCAAGCTGGAGAAGCTGGGACGATAACTGCCGGGTACTAATGAAGGCGTAGAAATGGCGGGCCGGAGACGCGGGCCCGAGAAAATGCCGATGGCGGCGTTGCAGCTCCTCGCCGTACTGGCGTACTGTCTTCGTCGCTGCGCCTTGCCCTCGACATTTTTCAGGCCCGCTTGGCCCGGGAAGCCTGTGCGGGCGACTGGGGCTTTAACAGGTTTTGTCGGTGTGCTCGTGGAGTCACGTAGGTCGGATTAGCGCTGCGCGCGTAATCCGACAACACCACCGGCCCAAGCCAACAATGTTGTCGGATTACGGCCCGATGGGCCTGATCCGACCTACGTTTGCAGACCATCACCCATCGGCGTGACCGTTGGCTCAGAGCTTGTCCAGCGACACGGTCTTGCCGCTATCGGCCGGCACGCCAAAAATCTGCCGGTACGCCGCATAGAACGAACAATGCATGATCACGGTCAGGATCATCGACAGCGGCATCATCAGCTGAATCGCCATCGGCGTGCGGCCAACGATCATGAACAGCAGCTGGCTGGTGACGATGCTGATGGCGAACCAGGTCGAGGCAAACACGATAAAGGCCGACAGCGAACGCCAGACGGCGAAAAAGCTGAAGAACAGCGCCTTGCCCAGGCTGATGTGCTGCCAGTAGATCAGCGGCGCGGCAAAGCAGAAGGCCATCGCGGCCGGAATGTACAGGACGATGGTCAGCAAAATGGCCGCGCCGATATTCGATTCGCGGATCACGTCGGGCGAGGTCTGCGGATTGAGCTGGCCCGTCACCAGCTGCCACAAGGTGCCGCCATCGACCAGCGATGAGGCGCCAATCGCCACGATGGCCATGATGATGTACAGCACGCCCAGCCCGAACAGCACTGGCAGGGCCGGCTTGCGAAAGCCCGACAGCAGCAGGTTGGGCAGCACGCGCTTGCCCTGGTCGATATTCAGGCAGCCTTGTGCAAAGGCCACCGAAAAGACCGGCACCAGGATCACGGGCAGCAATTGGCCCAGCAGCGGGACGATGCTGACCAGCAGCATGCAGACCATATAGCCGAGAAACAGCATGGACAGGCCGCCCGGTTGCTTGCGAAACAGGCCGAAGCCCTGTTTCACCCAGTGCCAGCCTGTGCTTGCAGGTAATTTTTCCATTTTCTTAAAACAATTCCGGTGCAGGTGTGGTGATACGTTCGCGCAAGATGCGTTCAAAATGCGCGGGATCATGGGGCGTCAGCATTTCGGCTGCGCGCGGCTGGTAATAATCATACAGGCGCGACAGCCAGAAACGCAGGGCGGCGGCGCGCAGCAGTGGCTGCCATGCCGCGTGCTCTTCGGCGGTAAACGGCCGCACTGCCCGGTAGGCGTCGAGCAGGGCGCGCACGCGGTCAGCATCGAGCTTGCCGGTCGACAGATCGATGCACCAGTCATTCACGGTGACAGCCACGTCGAACAGCCAGGTGTCGCAGCCGGCAAAATAAAAGTCGAAAAAGCCCGTCAGCTGTTCGCCGTCGAACATCACGTTGTTGCGGAACAGGTCGGCATGCACGGGGCCGCGCGGCAGCGCTTTATAGGTGGCGCAGGCGGCAAAGGCATCCTGGAAATGAATTTCCGCGCGCAGCAGATGGGCCTTGGCATCATCGAGGTGCGGCAATACCAGCGGCGTGGTGGCGTTCCACCAGTCCAGGCCGCGCAGATTCGGCTGCTGCAAGGCAAAATCCTGCGCCGCCAGGTGCATGTTCGCCAGCATGGCGCCGACGGCCGCGCAATGCACGGGCTGCGGATTCATTTGCGAACTGCCGTCGAGCTTGCTCACGATGGCGGCCGGCTTGCCCTGCAGGCTCGATACCAGTTCACCGTTTTCGTTGGCGATCGGCGCCGGCACCAGCACGCCGCGGTCGGCCAGATGGCGCATCAGCTGCAGATAGAACGGCAATTGCTCGAAGCTCAGGTTTTCAAAGATCGTCAGCACATACTCGCCGCGCTCGGTGGTCAGGAAAAAATTGCTGTTTTCGATGCCGGAGGCGATGCCCTTGAGTGCCAGGGGTTTGCCAAGGGGAAATTGCGTGATCCACTGGCCGATATCGTCCAGGTTGAGCGCGGTAAAAACTGCCATGGGAAAGAGGGGGATCAAAAAGGTCAAAAAAAGCCGGCTGCCCCGCAGACATCCGGGGCAGGGCGGTGAGGAGTGCAGGCTTATTTGGCTGGCGGCGGTGGCGCGGGCACGTCGTCGGTGCCTTCGTCATCGCGCTGTTTCTGTTTTTTCTTGCCCAGGTCAAATTCCATGACTTTCCATTGCGGACCGCGCAAGGCGCTGCCATGGGCCTGGTCGCCGCCGGCACCCGGCTTCATGTAATAGGTGCTGCCGCCCGATGTGACCTTCACTTCCGACGTCACGCCGTTGTCGCGCTTTTCCGTGATCTGCTGGGCAGGCGCCGTTGGCGTGACGGTGATGGGCGCTTCGCCCATTTCTTCGATTCGTTCCAGCTGCGGCGGCGCATCGCTGGGTTTCGGTGGCGTCTGGGCGCCGGCAATCGCTGACGCGGCCAGCAAGGGCAGGGCCAGCAGCTTCCGGAGGATGGAGGTAGGCATCATGATGGGGTCGCTTCCAAGTGTGACCGCAGCGAGCCGCTGCAGTGTACAGGCTGTCAATAAGCCGTTGTTATCTATGGGGCATTGTAACAAACTGCCAAGCAAGCTGTTTTAAATGCAGAGAAATAGTGAGGTGCGCTGGCAAGCCTACCCATGCAGGCAAAAACAGCACGGCGCACGCAAGGCGGCGCGGCCCCAAACTCTGCGATAATTGAACGATATTCCACCGCCCGCCCCATGTTTCCCTCTGGCAGGTGCGGCTCACCTTTATTTATTGGCATTATGCAAAACACCCTGCTGTTAGTCGACGGTTCCAGTTACCTTTATCGCGCCTTCCACGCGCTGCCCGACCTGCGCAGCCCGGACGGCTACCCTACCGGCGCCATGCACGGCATGGTCAACATGCTGCGCCGTCTGCGCGCCGATTACCCGGCCGCGTATATCGCCTGCGTGTTCGATGCCAAGGGCAAGACCTTCCGCGACGATATGTATCCTGAATACAAGGCCACGCGCGCCGCCATGCCGGACGACCTGCGCCTGCAGATCGAGCCGATCCATGAGGCCGTGAAAGCCATGGGCTGGCCGATCCTGATGGTCGACGGCGTGGAGGCCGATGACGTGATCGGCACGCTGGCCGTGCAGGCAGCCAGCGCCGGCATGAACGTGGTGGTGTCGACCGGCGACAAGGACCTGGCGCAGCTGGTCAACAGCCAGGTGACCCTGATCAATACCATGAGCAACGAAAAGCTCGACGAAGCGGCCGTGCTGGCCAAGTTCGGCGTGCCGCCGAACCGCATCATCGATTACCTGTCGCTGATCGGCGATACGGTCGACAATGTGCCGGGCGTGTCGAAATGCGGACCGAAAACGGCCGTCAAATGGCTGACCCTGTATGACAGCCTGGAAGGCGTGATGGAAAACGCGGCCAATGTGGGCGGCGCCGTCGGCGAGAACCTGCGCACGGCATTGCCGTGGCTGCCGCAGGCGCGCGCCCTGATCACCGTCAAGACCGATTGCGATTTATCTGGTCACATGACCACGATTGCCGAGTCGCTGGTGGCGAAACACGAAGACCGCGAGGCACTGCTGGCGTTTTTCAACCGCTACGGCTTCAAGGCGCTGCTGCGCGAACTCGGCGGCGCGCCGCCGCCGATGTCGCCGGTGGGCGCGCCACCAGCCGCCAATGCTGCCGCGAACACCACGGGCGACATGTTTGCCGATGCCGCTCCGGCGCCCGAGGCCGTGTATGACACCGTGCTGACCGACGAGCAGTTGGACAAATGGATCGCGCTGATCGATGCGGCGCCCTTGACGGCGGTCGATACGGAAACCACCTCGCTCGAACCGATGACGGCGCAGATGGTCGGCATCTCGCTGTCGGTGGCCGAATACGCGGCCTGCTATATTCCGCTGGCGCATGACTACGCGGGCGCGCCCGATCAATTGTCGCGCCAGCATGTGCTGGACAAACTGCGCCCATGGCTGGAAGACGCCAGCAAACCCAAGCTGGGCCAGAACCTGAAATATGACAGCCATATCTTTGCCAACCATGGCGTGACACTGCGCGGCATCGTGCACGACACCCTGCTCGAATCGTATGTGTTCGAATCGCACAAGAAACACGACATGGACGGCATGGCGCTGCGCCACCTGAACTACACCACCATCCCGTTCGAGGACGTGTGCGGCAAGGGAGCCAAGCAGATCACCTTCAACCAGGTGGAAGTAGGGCAGGCGGCCCGCTATGCGGCGGAAGATGCCGATATCACCCTGCGCCTGCATAACGCCATGTGGGGCAATGTCGCCAATGACGACAAGCTGACCTATATCTACGAAAAGATCGAGCTGCCGACGGCCGAAGTGCTGCAGAAGATCGAGCGCAATGGCGTGCTGATCGACGACGCGCTGTTGAATTTGCAGTCGGCCGAGCTGGCCGTGAAAATCCTCGAGCTGGAAAAGCAGGCGTACGAGCTGGCCGAACAGCCGTTCAACCTCGGCTCGCCCAAGCAGATCGGTGAAATCTTCTTCGACAAGCTGAAACTGCCCGTCATCAAGAAAACCCCGACCGGTGCGCCCTCGACCGACGAGGAAGTGCTGCAAAAGCTGGCCGAGGATTATCCGTTGCCCAAAGTGCTGCTCGAATACCGCGGCATGGCCAAGCTCAAGTCTACCTATACCGACAAGCTGCCGAAAATGATCAACGTCACCACCGGCCGCGTGCATACCAACTATGCGCAGGCAGTGGCGGTGACGGGACGGCTGGCGTCGAACGATCCGAATCTGCAGAATATCCCGATCCGCAGCGCCGAAGGGCGCCGCATCCGCGAAGCGTTTATCGCGCCGCCGGGCAGCAGCATCGTCTCGGCCGACTATTCGCAGATCGAGCTGCGCATCATGGCGCATATCTCGGGCGACGCGGCCATGCTGCGCGCGTTTTCCGAAGGCATCGACATTCACCGCGCCACGGCGGCCGAGATCTTCGGCGTGCCGCCGGAAGAAGTGCAGAGCGAGCAGCGCCGCTATGCGAAAGTGATCAACTTCGGCCTGATCTACGGCATGAGCGCGTTCGGTTTGGCGAGTAACCTGGGCGTGGACCGCACGGCCGCGCAAAGCTATATCGACCGCTATTTCGCGCGTTTTTCGGGCGTGAAACAATACATGGAAGACACGCGCCAGCAGGCCAAGGCGCGCGGCTATGTGGAAACCGTGTTTGGCCGCCGCTTGTGGCTGCCGGAAATCAATTCGCCGAACGGCCCGCGCCGCCAGGGCGCCGAACGGGCCGCGATCAACGCGCCGATGCAGGGCACGGCCGCCGACCTGATCAAGCTGGCCATGATCGCCGTGCAGAACTGGCTGGAGCAGGACAAGCTGCAAACGAAGATGATCATGCAGGTGCACGACGAGCTGGTGCTGGAAGTGCCGGACGCCGAGCTGGAACTGGTCAAGCGCCGCCTGCCCGAGCTGATGGCCGGCGTGGCCGAACTGAAAGTGCCGCTGACGGCCGAAGTCGGCATCGGCAAGAACTGGGACGAAGCCCATTAATACAAGTACCGCAGGCCAGCGTAGGTCGGATTAGCGCGCAAGCGCGTAATTCGACAACCACTACACAATAAACCCCCACCAGGAGAACCACATGAAAGACATGATCACCGATATTGAAAGTCTGCTGGGCCAGAGCAGCCTGTCCGGCCCCGATGGCCGCCGTGGTTTCCTGAAGGTGGCGCTGGGCACCGGTTTTGCCGTCGCCGCGCTGCCGGTGGTGGCGCAAAACGTGATCAGGACCGACGCCACCGGCCTGGTCTCGGGCACCATGCTGGTCAGGATCGACGGCCAGGATGTGCCCGTGTATGCGGCCCAGCCGGAAGGCAAGACAGGCCTGCCGGTGATCCTGGTGATTTCCGAGATCTTTGGCGTGCACGAGCATATCGCCGACATGGCGCGCCGTTTTGCCAAGCAGGGTTACCTGGCGCTGGCGCCCGACCTGTTCGTGCGCCAGGGCGACGCCACCAAGGCGCCGAGCATTCCGGAACTGATGAAGAACATCGTCGGCAAGACGCCGGATGCGCAAGTGATGAGCGACCTGGACGCCATCGTTGCCTGGGCCAAGCAGAATGGCGGCGATACCTCGCGCCTGGGCATTACCGGTTTTTGCTGGGGCGGCCGCGTCACCTGGCTGTACGCGGCGCACAATCCGGACGTCAAGGCAGGCGTGGCCTGGTATGGCCGCCTGGTGGGCGACGCGACGCCGCTCACGCCGCAGCACCCGGTCGATATCGCTCCCGCACTGAAGGCGCCGGTACTGGGGCTGTATGGCGCCAAGGACACCGGCATCAGCCAGGAGTCGATCGCCACCATGAAGGCGGCGCTGGCCAAGGGGACCAGCAAATCCGAGTTCGTCGTCTACCCCGATTCGGGCCACGCCTTCAATGCCGACTACCGCCCCAGCTATGTGGCGGCCGATGCCAAGGACGGTTATGCACGCTGCCTGGCGTGGTTCAAGGCCAATGGCGTGGTGTGATCGGCACTTTTCCTCGTTGATCCAACCAGGCTGGCTGGGCCGTAAATGCCCGGCCCGGCCGCCAATGCAGTACAATTGCATCTTAAAGCGCCTGACCAAACCTGCTGCGCGGCGCGATTTGCGGCCTCCGATGCTTACTGTGCCTATGCACAGCTGCGCTTCTCGGCCGCAACTCACCTCCGCTCGCGACGGTTTTGTCAGGCGTTATTTGCGCCACGCCGCCGCCAAGGTTGCAAAAACAATCAACAAGCAATACCGTACTGAGCAGGCTCCAGCACAGCGGACGCCAGTATTCTGGCGCCCATTTTGAGGTAAGAAATCATCGATCCCGTCCTACTATCCATTCTGCTCGCGACCACCATCGCGGGCCTGTTCAGCATTACTGCGGCGGCGATCTTCTCGTTTGCGTTCCTGTCCAAGGTGGTCGAGCGCATGGTCAGCCTGTCGGTCGGCATCATGCTGTCGACCTCGCTGTTGCACGCCTTGCCGGAAGCGTTCGAGTCGCAAGCCGATCCGCGCAGCCTGTTTGCCACCCTGCTGGCCGGCCTGCTGGCGTTCTTCATGCTGGAAAAATTTGCCATCCTGCGCCACTCGCACCACCACGAAGGCGACGGCCACCACCATGCGCACGGCCACGACAAGCACGAGGCGGGCAAGGCCGGCTGGATGATCCTGGTCGGCGACGGCATGCACAATTTCACGGACGGCATCCTGATCGCCGCCGCCTTCCTGGCCGACCCGAAGCTGGGGCTGGTGACGGGCCTGGCGATTATCGCGCATGAAATCCCGCAGGAAATCGGCGACTTCATCGTGCTGCTGAACGCGGGTTTTTCGCGCCTGCGCGCCTACATCTTCAACCTGCTGTGCAGCCTGATGGCGGTGGCGGGTGGCCTGCTCGGCTACTTCACGCTGGACCGCGCCAGCAACCTGATTCCCTACGTGCTGGTGTTCGCTTCTTCCGGCTTCATCTATATTGCGCTGTCGGACCTGATGCCGCAGATGCAGCGCCGTTCCACCCTGCGCGAAACGATTCCGCAAGTGCTGCTGATCGCGCTCGGTGTGTGCATCGTGCTGTTCCTGACACGCCACCGGCACGGTGGATGATCTTTTCGCTTCGCTTCTGCACGGCTGACATGAAAATGGCGGATCAATGATTGATCCGCCATTTTTTATGGCTATGTCACCATCAAGTGTGGAAAGCTTCCCATGGTGGCCTTGAGCAAGCTTTCTGGCGAGATGATTCTCCTGGCGTCGAGGATCCAGCGCCATCCCAGGTAATTGGGCAAATAGCGGGTCGCCACGCCGTGAAACGCACTCAGCCATCCGCGCAGGCGGCTGTGATAGGCATTCACGTTCTGGACGTGGACGGTGCCACGCACGCGGATGCCCGCGCGCAAGTTCACCGCCGCATGTGCAATACCGAACTCGCGGGCGAACACGGGGTAGGCCGGATGACCATCGGTGACCAGCAGAATGTCGCGATCGATGACAGCTGGCAGGCAGGCATGCA
>NZ_DAMAGB010000080.1:0-11484 GCF_031995485.1 Janthinobacterium sp. | reverse complement strand
TATGGAAAGGTCTGATCAGTTAGACCTCAGGCACTCAGGAACATTCCCCCATTTATCGCTGACAGAGCTTTTTTTATTCCAGGCAGCGCCCCACCGTCGCCCCCGGCAGCAGCACCGGCAGCCAGACTTCCTGCAGCTTTTCCGGCGGCGTGCCGGCCAGCAGGGCTTGCAGCATCTCGACCATCTTGGCGCCGGCGCGGCGCAGGTCGGGCTGGGCTATGGTGGTGACGTTGATGCCGATCATGGTGTCTTCCACATTGCCCCAGACAATCACCGAGATGTCCTTGCCGATCACAATGCCCGCGTCGAGCAGCGCGCGCACCACGCCCACGCCCGACAGGTGGTTGTCGACAATGACGGCGGTGGGGCGCGGTGTACAGGCCAGCCATTGCTGCATCGCCTGGTAGCCGCTGCGGCGGTCGATGGAATCGTCGAGCAGATAGCGCGCATCGGCCTGCAGGCCGGCGTTGGCCATGCAACGAATAAAACTCGCCTTGCGCTCGAATGCGAAATGCAGGTCCAGCGGTGCGCTGAGAAAGGCGATGCGCTGGTGGCCGTGCGCCAGCAAGAACGATACGGCCAGGTCGATGCCGCTGTCGTTGTCGTAGTCGAAATACGCATACGGCGCGGCGATGCGCGTGCGGCCATTGGCGACAAACGGGAAACCGGCTTGCGTCAGGTAGGCGATGCGTTCGTCATGCACCTTGGTGCGGCCTACCACCAGCCCATCGACCTGGCGCCCGCGCACCATGTTGTCATACGAAGGCAGCTCGTTCTGCGGCGAAACAGGGGCGATGATCAGGCTCATCTTTGCAGCCTCGACCGCTTCGGACATGCCATTGACCACCGACAAAAATACGCTGTCGCCCAGGTCGCTGGGCAGCAGTGGATAGATCATGCCCAGCACATTGGTGCGGCCGACGGCCAGGCTGCGCGCCAGCGGATTGGGCCGGTAGCCCACCTTCTTGGCGGCGGCCAGGACGATTTCACGGGTGCGGGAATTGACTTCGGGATAGCCGTTCAAGGCCCTGCTGACTGTCGTTTTCGACATGCCGAGGGCGATGGCGAGGCTCTTGAGATTCATGTTTTACTACCTGTGTGCAGGGCCGAAAGTAGGCAATTCTGAATCGCCCATTATAGCCGAGCAAGCCTTGCAGCTTGCTTACACGCGCATCGCGGAAACAGATGAAATTGGCATAAAAACAACGACATATAAATGCACAAAAAACATGTTTAATTTATATGTCATAATCGACCCCTTGCGTAGCGATGATTACTATCGTCATGCCAGTAGGCGCCAATATTGATAGCATGCACTCACTATACGGCACGATACGGAAAAACCCGGATGCAAACTCCCTCCGTTAGTTCGCGCACGTTTCGCTTATCAAGAAAGCACAGTTTACTGGCAGTGTGCGAAAATTTATCCTACTCTTGATTCAGATTAAGCTTTTCCGACTGATCGCGCTGTGTCCAACTCCAAGGTGAATATCGTGGCCTCTCTCACTTCCATCAATTCCCTGCAAGCCTCGCTGGCCACGGCCCAGCGGCGTGTCGAACAGGGACAGAACCAGGTGCAGCGCGACAGCGAACAACTGGCGGACAGCCGCCGCCAGTTGGTCAAGGAAAAAGAGCAGCTGAGCGATACCCAGCGCAGCACCCGGCAGGCACAGGCCAGCAGCGGGGAAGCGATCAAGGTACCGCAGCTGGACCAGGCGATCAGGGTCGCGGTGCCGGCGCAGCTGAGCCTTAATTCCGCCAGCCAGGCTGCGCCTCAGCCTCAGCTGAACAGCTTCGGACAGTCGATTGGCCGCCTGATCAATGTCACGGCCTGAAGTGACGGTTTGATCAGTCGGCCATTTCCTGTTCCAGCACCGCCAGCCACCATTTCCCGCCGCGCTGCGGCTGCTTCAGATCGACCGCTTCGCCCATCTGCGGCGTGGCCAGGTTCACGCCCCGTTTCGCGGCCAGCGCCGTGATGCGATCAAACGGTTCATGCCACGCATGCAGGCCCAGGTCGAAGGTGCCGTTATGCACCGGCATCAGCCACTTGCCCTGCAAATCCAGATGCGCCTGCAGCGTCTGCTCGGGCTGCATGTGCACGTCCGGCCACAGCTTGTCGTAGGCGCCCGTCTCGATCATCGTCATGTCGAACGGGCCGTACTTCTCGCCGATCTGTTTGAAACCATCGAAGTAGCCGGAGTCGCCGCTGAAGAACACGCGCAGCTCGGGCGCCTCGATCACCCACGACGCCCACAGGGTCTGGTTGCCGTCAAACAAACCCCTGCCCGAGAAATGCTGTGACGGCGTGGCCACCAGCCGCACGCCGTCGATGGTCACGCCTTGCCACCAGTCGAACTGCTGCACCCTGGCTGTCGGCACGCCCCATTTGACCAGGGTGTCGCCCACGCCCAGCGGCGTGACGAAATGCTCGGTCTTGGCGGCCAGCGCCAGCACGGCCGCATGGTCGAGGTGGTCGTAATGATCGTGCGACAGGATCACCGCCTTGATCGGCGGCAGCTCGTCGATGGTGATCGGCGGCTGGTGAAAGCGTTTCGGACCGGCCCATTGCACCGGCGAGGCGCGCTCGGAAAACACCGGGTCGGTCAAAAAGAAATGGCCATTGAGTTTCAGCAGCAAGGTGGAATGGCCGAGGCGAAACAGCGTGTTGTCGGGCGCGGCCAGCAGCTGGGCCCGGGTCAGGGCCAGCACCGGCACCGCCCTGGTCGGCACCGTGCCGGCCGGTTTGCCGACGGCAAAGGCCCACATCAGCTTCATGGTATCGAGTCCACCCAATTTTTGCATGGCGACCGGATTGCGGAACTTGCCGTCCACGCGCTGCAGGACAGTTGATGTTGCAGGCTCGGCAGGCGCCGCGCGCAGGGTGCAGGAACTGATGCTCATCAAGACTCCAAGAAAGATTAGGTGATGCAAGAACATATGCGGCCCGCCGATTAAAACACAAGTAAAATTTACACTACACAGTGTAGTTCTGATTTCAAACAAAGTAAACCAGGAGGTGTAAAATATTGTTTTCAAAGGAGATTTGCTGCCATGGCCTCACCGCAACGCTTGACCGACCGCAAGCGCGTCGCCATCGTCGATGCCGCCATCGCGGAGTTTCGCGAGCACGGTTTCGATGCGACCAGCATGGACAAGATTGCCGCCACGGCCGCCGTGTCCAAGCGCACCGTGTACAACCACTTTCCCAGCAAGGACGAGCTGTTTTCGGAAATCCTGCAACGCATGTGGGAAAGCAGCGCCGCGCAGCCGGCCGTACCCTACCGGGCCGACCAGCCGCTGCGCCCGCAGGTCCTGGCGCTGGTCGAACAGAAAATGGAGCTGCTGTGCGACCCCGGCTTCATCGACCTGGCGCGCGTGATTTTTGGCGAAACCATCCATTCGCCGACGCGCGCGCAGGCGATGGTCAAGCGCCTCAATGAAAAGGAAACCGGCCTCAATATCTGGATCCGGGCCGCGCAGCAGGACGGCCGCATCAAGCCGGGCGAGACGCTGGAAGTGGCGAACCTGCTGATGTCGCCGCTGAAAACCTTTGCCTTCTGGCCGCAGATCACGCTGGGCGAACCGCTGCTGGCGCCAGCGCGCCAGCGTGAAGTGGGCGCGCTCGCGGTCGACATGTTCCTGTGCTACTACGCAATCAACAAACCGGAATAAAAAACAGGAGCCGTCATGACCATTACCCCGGAACAATTGGCCTTGCTGATGCAGGAAGTGGAAGTGGCCGACCCGATCGACTTTGCCGACCTGCCCTTCAACGAGCCGGAGCTGCGCGGCCTGATCGCCAATCACCTGTGCGAGATGGCCGATGCGATGGAAAGCTTCACGCCGGAAGACCGCAACCTGGCGCTGCTGGCCGTGGCCGCCAAGCTGGTGCTGGAAAACCTGGTGCTGCACGTGCAGCTGCTGCGCCGCCACGGCCTGCCGGTGGGCGACAGCGTGGAAGCGCTGCTGCAGCGGCTGCAGAACAAGTCCTAGAGCACCGGCGCCGACGGAAAATCGACCACTGTGTCATTGACGCGGTTGAACAGATTGGTGAAGGTGATCGCACTGATGGCCAGCAGGGTGTCAACGATCTGGGCGTCGCTGTAGCCGGCCTGCTTCACCAGTGCCAGCGTTTCCGGCGCCGCAGTGCCGCGCGAGGTGACCAGGGTGCGCGCAAACGCGGCCAGCGCGTCGAGGCGGGCATCGCCGCTGGGTGTGCCACGGCGCAGGGCGATGCTGGCGTCGGCATCGATGCCGTATTTGCTGGCCATCAAAGTATGGGCTGCCAGGCAATAATCGCAGCCCGATGCTTCGCTGACGGCCAGGCGGATGGTTTCCAGTTCGCGCCCGGCCAGGCTGCTCTTGCGCAACGCGGCGTCGAGTCCCAGCGCCGCTTCGAGCGCGACCGCGCTGTTGCTGCCGATACCGATGAACGCGTTGGGTACCTTGCCCATCGCGCCTTCGATAGCGTGGAACAATTGCGCGGCCTTGCCGCTCGCTGCACTGACTTCCTGTTGAAAAAGACGGGCCATGATAGATCCTTTCAGTATGGTTTGTTGCACTGCGTTGTGCAGGCATGAACACAGTCTACGCAGTCGATCCCTTCTTTTTAATGCTTGAAATGCGTTAAAATTTGCTTGTTCGTCTCAACACCTCACCATGGATAGTCTCAGCCGTCTGCTTGCCCTGTACCCGATGCGCACTGCCCTCGACGTGCGCTGCCACTTCGGCGCGCCGTTCGTGCTGCAGCAGGACGCTGCCGGCGCCGGCATTGCGCCCTATCATCTGATCTTGCACGGCCAGGCCCGCCTGACGGTCTCCGGCCAGCCCGAGCTGGCCTTGCAGGCGGGCGACATTGTGCTGTTTCCGCATGGCGGCGCCCACACCCTGCATCTGCACGATGCCACGCTGGCGAGCGCGCCCGTGCATGAAGTGGCCTCGGCCGGTCCCTTGCGCACGGTGGTCAATGATGGCGGGGGGGCGGTGACCGATATCCTGTGCGGCCAGTTCAGGTGGGAGCCGCAGGTATCGCAGGCGCTGCTGGCGACGCTGCCGCCCTGCCTGCTGGTGCGCACGCAGGGCGCGGCCCATCTGGCGGGCTTGCAGTCATTATTGACGTTGCTGCAGCAGGAAGCAGAACAGGCGCAGCCCGGTGCGGCGACGGTGCTGGCGCAGTTGTCGTCGGCCCTGTTTGCCATGCTGATGCGCGCCTGGCTGGCGCAGAAAGACCAGCCGCCCGGCCTGTTTGCCGCACTGGCGGAACGGCGTTTGCAGGCGGCGCTGCAGGCCATGCTGGCGCGGCCGGGAGAAAACTGGAATGTGGGCCGGCTGGCCGAGGTGTGCCATATGTCGCGCGCCAATTTCGCCCGCGTGTTCCGGCAGGTGGCAGGCACCACGCCGGCCGCGCTGCTGCAGCAACTGCGCATGGCGCAGGCGGCGCAATGGCTGCGCCAGGACAGCCGCCCGGTGGCCGCGATCGGCGAGCAGGCGGGCTACCAGTCCGAAGCGGCGTTCAACCGCGTCTTCAAGCGTGCTTTCGGCGTCGGGCCGGGACAATACCGGCGCACGGCGCTGGCACCCTCCGGCGCTACGGCCGGCGCACCGCCCGCGCCTGCAGCGTGACGTCGCTCTCCGCCACCGCCACGCAGGGCAGGATATAGCCGTCCAGGCGTTCGTCGGGACTGACGCCAGGCCACTCCACCGTATAGCGTACCTTGCCTTGCGGCATATGGCACAGGCAGGTGCGGCAAGTGCCGTTGCGGCAGGAACTGAGCAGGCGGATGCCGGCCAGTTCGGCCGCGGCCAGCAAGGTGGTGCCAGGGCCGGCGGCAAATTGCCAGCCCTGCGGGAGGATGGTAATGGTAGACATGCCTCAGTGTAGCAAACGGCTCACTTCTCCAGCGTGGTCCACTGCGCCCCGCCCGCATGGCTGCGCAGCACGGCTTCGGCAAACGCCAGGCCCGCCACGCCGTCAAGCACCGTCGGCAGCGCGCGCGCCGCCGCAGGAACCGCCTCGCCCGACTGCAGCGCGCGGATGGTCAGCGCCGCATCCAGGTACAGCTGGGCAAATGCTTCCAGATAGCCTTCCGGATGGCCGGCCGGCACGCGCGTGGCGTGCGCGGCGGCGGTGCTGTCGACGCGGCCCGGACGCAGCCGCTGGCGGTTGCCGCCCTGCGGCGTGAACCACAGTTCGTTCGGCTGCTCCTGGTCGAAGTCGAGCTGGGCCTTGCTGCCGAACAGGCGCAGGCGCACCGTGTTTTCGCAGCCGGTCGCCACCTGGCTGGCCCAGAGTGTTCCCTTGGCACCATTCGCATAGCGCAGCATCACCTGCACATGGTCGTCCAGCGTGCGGTTCGGCACGAACGTCGACAACTCGGCCAGCAATTGCTGCGGCGTCTGGCCGCTGACAAATTGCGCCAGATGATACGCGTGCACGCCCACGTCGAGCAGGGTGCCGCCCGGGCCGGCCTTCGACGGATCGTTATGCCAGTTGCCCTCGGCCATGCCGCCGGCGGCAATCGCCTCGGCCAGCCAGTCCTGCGAATATTCCACCTGCACCAGCCGCAGCTCGCCGATCTCGCCCGCCTCGACCATCGCGCGCGCATGGCGCAGCAGCGGGTAGCCGCTGTAGGTATGGGTCAGCGCGAACAGCAGATTCTTTTCTTGCGCCAGTGCCGCCAGCTGCCTGCCTTCTTGCAGCGAAATGGCCAGCGGCTTGTCGCAGATCACATGGATGCCCGCTTCCAGGAACGCGGTGGCGACCGGCGCATGCAGGTAGTTGGGCGTGACGATGGCGACTGCCTCGATGCCGTCGGCGCGCGCGGCCTCGGCCTGCGCCATGGCGCGGTAGTCGCTGTAGCTGCGCTCGGGCGCGATATGCAGCGCCTGCCCGCTTGCCAGCGCGCGCGCCGGATCGGACGACAGGGCGCCGGCCACCAGTTGGTACTGGTCGTCGATGCGCGCCGCAATCCGGTGCACGGCGCCGATGAATGCGCCCTGCCCGCCACCGACCATGCCCAGCCGTAATCGTCGCTGCATCTCAGTCTCCCTGTGTCAAACCGAGCAAATGATTGAGTTGCCCCTGATTGACCGCGCTGCCGGCAAAGTCGTCGAACGCATGTTCGGCCACGCGGATGATATGGTCGCGGATAAAGCGCGCGCCCTCGGCCGCGCCGTCCTCCGGGTGCTTCAGGCAGCACTCCCATTCCAGCACCGCCCAGCCCGGAAAATCGTATTGCGCCAGCTTGGAAAAGATGGCTTTGAAATCGATCTGGCCATCGCCAAGCGAGCGGAAGCGTCCGGCCCGGTCCTGCCAGTCGCTGTAGCCGCCATACACGCCCTGGCGCCCGTTCGGACGGAACTCGGCGTCCTTGACATGGAAGGCCTTGATGCGTTCGTGATAGAGGTCGATAAAGGCCAGGTAGTCGAGCTGCTGCAGCACGAAGTGGCTGGGGTCGTACAGGATAGACGCGCGCGGATGCTGGTTGACCGCATCGAGAAAACGCTCGAATGTCACGCCATCGTGCAAATCCTCGCCCGGATGCAGCTCGTAACACAGGTCCACGCCGGCCGCATCGAACGCGTCGAGGATCGGCAGCCAGCGTTTCGCCAGCTCGGCAAACGCGGTTTCCACCAGGCCGGCGGGACGCTGCGGCCACGGGTACAGATACGGCCAGGCCAGCGCGCCGGAAAACGTCACATGCGCGGTCAAACCGAGCCGCTGCGAGGCGGTCGCGGCCCACAGCAGCTGCTGCGTGGCCCAGGCCGTGCGCGCGGCCGGATCGCCCTTGACGTGTTCCGGCGCGAAGCCGTCGAACAAGGCGTCGTACGCCGGATGCACGGCGATCAGCTGGCCCTGCAGATGGGTGGACAGCTCCGTCACCTGCAAGCCGTACCTGGCCAGCAAATCGACCACATCGTTGCAATACTGCTGGCTGGCGGCCGCCTGCTCCAGGTCGAACAACCGTGGCGCGGTCGGCAGCTGCAAGCCCTTGTAGCCCAGGCCGGCCGCCCACTGCGCCAGGTGTTCGAGCGTATCGAACGGCGGCTCGTCGCCGAGAAACTGGGCCAGGAAAATGGCCGGGCCCTGGATGGTTTTCATGGGAATCCTGTGAAAAATCGCAAATTAGAAGGTCGGTCCCTTCGGGATCGGAATGCGTCCCACTGGGACGCATTCCCCCTGAGGGTCCGACCCCGGCCTTTGCTTTGGGGTGAGGTTAAAAAGGCGACTTTGGAAAGTAAAACTGCTGCGCATTCTCACGCGTGATCAGCACCGATGGAATGATGGTGTTGGCCGGCAGTTTTTCGCCTTTCAGGCGCGCTTCCGTGGTCAGCTTGATGGCGTCGTACATGAACTTCGGCGAATACGACACGTTGGCGACGATCTGCGGATCGGAGCCGTCCATGATCTTCTTCACGGCGCCTTTTGCGCCGGCGCCGCCGAACACCTGCTTGATGTCGGTGCGCTTGGCCTGCGTGATGGCTTTCTGCACGCCGATCGCCATGTCGTCGTCGGCCGCCCACACGGCGTCGATCTGCTTGAAGCGGGTCAGGTAATCCTGCATCACCTTGAACGCATCGTCGCGGTTCCAGTTGCCATATTTGGCGTCCAGGATCTTGATGCCGGGCTGGCCTTTCATCACCGCGTTGAAAGCGTCGAAACGCTCGTTGTCGAGCGTGGTCGGCATGCCGCGCAGCACCACGATATTGCCTTTGCCGTTCAGGCTTTTGGCCAGGTATTCGGCCGGCAGCTTGCCGAACGCCGTATTGTCGCCGGCGATATACGCATCCTGCGACTCGGTATTGGTCAGGCCGCGGTCGACCACGGTCACGTAGACGCCCTTGTTTTTTACCTGCGCCACCGGCTGCGTCAGCGAGGCCGATTCGATCGGGAAGATCACCAGGGTGTTGATCTTATTGACGGTCAACATGTCCTGCAACTGGTTCGCCTGCTCGGGCGCGGTGGCGGCCGTCTTGACGATGATTTTCACGCCCGGATGGGCTTTTTCCAGCTCCGCCTTGGCCTGGTTGGCCCACCAGACGATGCCGGAGGTAAAGCTGTGGGTGGCGGTCGGAATCGCCACCCCCACCACGAGTTTGTCGGCCGCCTGCGCCGCCATCGGCACGGCCCATGCCTGCATTACCAATACTGCCATCCCTGCTACACGAATAAAGCTGTTCATGCTGCTCTCCTCCAAGGTTATGGACGGCCGCCGGCCGCCCTTTCAGAACGCCGCTTTGTTTTTATTTGCGGCCTCGCTGCAGGAAGGCGACGGCGATAATCACCACGCCTTGTACTGCGGCATTCAGGTAGACACTGATAATGCTGGTCAAATTCAGGATATTGCTGATCACCGACAGCAGGATGGCGCCGATCACGGTGCCGACGATGCGTCCCTCGCCGCCCTTCAGCGCGGTACCGCCCACCACGACGGCGGCGATCGCTTCGAGTTCCCACAGCAGGCCGGTGGTCGGCGTGGCCGAACCGAGGCGCGGCACATACAGCACGGTGGCGATGCCGACGCACACGCCCAGCAGCATGTAGGTGGCGATCTTGACGCGGTCGACATTGATGGCCGCATAGCGCGCCACCTGCTCGTTCGAGCCGATCGCCTGCACATGGCGGCCAAAGGTGGTGCGGTTCAGGATGATGGCGCCGGCGGCGGCAACGATCAGGAAGATCCAGATCGGTATCGGCGCACCGAGCACGCTGGTGTAATACACGGGGCTGTACAGGTCGGACAGGGTCGAGTCGAGCGTCAATGCGCCGCCATCGGCCAGATAGGTCAGCACGGCGCGGAAGATGCCCAGCGTGCCCAGCGTGACAATAAACGGTTCGATATTGCCTTTGCTGATCAGCAAGCCATGCATCAGGCCAAAGCCGGCGCCCAGCACCAGCGCCATGCCGATACCGAGCACCAGCATGGTCAGCGGCGCCAGGTCGCCGCCCATGCCCATCGCCAGCTGGTTCATGAAATAGATCATGCAGCCGGCGATCAGCGCCGCCATCGAGCCGACCGACAGGTCGATGCCGCCCGAGATAATCACGAAGGTCATGCCGACCGCGATAATGCCGATAAAGGCCGTACGCGTGAGCACGTTCATCAGGTTGTCGATGGTGGCAAAGTCGCCGTTGAGCAAGGTGCCCGCGATGCACAGCGCGATCAGGCCCAAAACGGGGCCGAAGCCCTTGATGCGTGCGCCCAGTTGGGTCAATGAACTGGTGGTATCAGTGCGTGCCGGTTGCATGAGCAATCAACTCCTCTTCGGTCAGGTGCTCGGCGCCGAGCGTGGTTTGTAAAGTGCCGGCGCGCATCACCGCGACGCGGTGGCACAGGCCGATCAGTTCGATCAGTTCGGACGAGATCACGATCACGGCGCGCCCTTCGGCGGCCAGGCGGTGGATCAGAAAGTAAATGTCGCGCTTGGCGCCCACGTCCACGCCGCGGCTCGGCTCGTCGAGCACGATCACGCGCGGATCGGAATGCAGGTATTTGGCCAGCGCCAGCTTTTGCTGGTTGCCGCCCGACAGCATGCGCGCGCGGCTGTCCAGGTCGCCGGTGCGGATATTGAAATCCTCGACCGCTTTCGCCAGCGCCGCTTTTTCCGCCTTTAAATCGAGCCAGGGCCGCGCATAGCGCTCCATCGTCATCATGGTCAGGTTTTCGCGCAGGCCCAGGTTGACATGCAGGCCCTTGCCCTTGCGGTCTTCACTCAGATAGGTCATGCCATTGATCATCGCGTCGCGCGGCGTGCGGATATTGACGACCTTGCCTTCCAGCGTGATGGTGCCGGCGCTGCGCGGGCGCAAACCCAGCAGCGCCTCGAACGACTCGGTACGGCCCGCGCCCACCAGGCCCGCAAAGCCCAGCACCTCGCCGGCGCGCACTTCGAACGACAGCTCTTTTGCCCATCCCGGCACGCTCAGGCCCTCGACTTTCAGGAGCACCGGCGCGCCTGGTGCCAGCGGCACCTTGGCCGGGAACATGTCGGACAATTCGCGCCCCACCATCAAATTTGCCATCTGCTGGCGCGTCAGGCTGGCCGTCAGCTCGCGCGTGACGAAGCGCCCGTCGCGCATCACGATCACCTCGTCCGTATTGCGCTCGACTTCATCGAGTTTATGCGAGATATACAGGATGGTCACGCCGTCGCTTTTCAGCTGTGCCATCACGGCAAACAGGCGCTGGGTTTCCGACGAGGTCAGGGTGGCGGTCGGCTCGTCCATGATCAGGAAGCGGGCGCGGCGAGACAGTGCCTTGGCGATCTCCACCAGCTGTTTTTCGGCCACGATCAGGTCGCGGATTTTCGTGTCGGGCGACACGTCCAGGCCCACCTGTTTCAGGTAGCGCGCCGCTTCCGCGTTCATCGCCGTTTCATCGAGCAGCCAGCCTTTTGTCTTCTCGTGGCCGAGGAACATGTTCTGCGCCACCGTCAGGTGCTCGGCCAGGTTGAATTCCTGGTGGATCAGCACGATGCCGG
>NZ_DAMAGB010000079.1:11507-11980 GCF_031995485.1 Janthinobacterium sp. | reverse complement strand
GCAAAGCCGCGGCCCTGCTCGCCGGCCCGCGCCGCTTCGACCGCCGCGTTGAGCGCCAGGATATTGGTCTGGAAGGCGATGCCGTCGATCACGGCGATAATGTCGACAATTTTTTTCGACGACGTGTTGATCGCGCCCATGGTACCGACCACCTGCGCCACCACGGCGCCGCCGCGCACCGCCACTTCCGACGCCAGCGCCGCCATCTGGTTGGCCTGGCGCGCATGGCCGGCGTTCTGTTTCACGGTGGAGGTCAGCTGGGCCATCGAGTCGGCCGTGTTGCGCAGGGAGCCCGCCTGCTGGCCGGTGCGCGCCGACAGGTCCAGGTTGCCGCTGGCGATGCGCTGCGAGGCGTCGGCGATGGTGTCGGTGCCGCCGCGCACCTGGCCGACGATGTCCTGCAGGCTGGTGTTCATGGCGTTCAGCGCCTGCAGCAGCTGGCCCGTTTCGTCGCGCGCGCCCACGGTCACCTT
>NZ_DAMAGB010000079.1:0-11497 GCF_031995485.1 Janthinobacterium sp. | reverse complement strand
GGTCACCTTGCTGGTCAGGTCGCCGGCCGCCACCTGGCGCGCCACGCCGAGGGCCTGCAGCAGGGGGCGCGTGATGCTGTTGCTGGCCTGGATCGCCAGCAGGATGCCGGCCAGCGCGGCGCCGGCGGACAGCAGCACGATAATCAGGCGGGTCTGCTCGGCCTGTTTTACCGACGCCTGGCCGGCCGCTTCCATCAGGCCGGTCTGGTAGCTGACCAGTTGTTCCAGCGCCGCGAAGTAGGTTTGCTGGCGCGGCTGCAGCTGCTTGAGCATCAGCGTCTTGGCCTCGAATTTGCGCTCTTCCGCCACCAGCTTGAGCACGTCCTTGCGCACGCTGTCGAACTGCTGGCGCGCCGCGTTCAGCTGCGCAATGCGGCTGCGGCCATCGGCCGACGCCGGCAACTGCTCGAGCTTGCCGACCACCGTGCCGATGCGCCGCGCGATCTGCTCCACATGCTGCACTTCCTTGCTGGCCAGTTCCGCGTCGACGGTCAGGAAGATATTGCGCATGGCAAGCATGGTTTCGTTGACGTCATCCTTGACCGCGTGCACCAGCACGGTCTTCGGATAATGGTCTTCGTTCATGCGCCGGATTTCGCTGCCCAGCTGGCTGACGCGCGTAATGGCCACCAGCGCCAGGATCAGGAGCAGGGCGATGATGGCGCCAAAGCTGACGCCCAGCCGGCGGCCGATTTTCAAATCATTGAATTTCATGTGACGAGTCTCCTGATATTTTTATGGTCCGCACGGTGGCAATGCCCCTGCAGTTGGATGATGGTAGGCCTCGCCGGATTATTTATCCAATCAATAATTCTTATTGCTTAATATCAATTTCGATATGAGTCACGGCAGCAACATTTTCAATATCTCAGCACATCTGATAGCATACCCCCCTATAGTATATTTTGCGGAGTTGGCATGGGACACATAGCGAAGAACAAAAGCAAGCTGCTCAATCGCGTCAGGCGCATCAGGGGGCAGGTGGAAGGCATCGAGCGGGGACTGGAAGACGGGCGCGACTGCAACGACGTGCTGCAGCTGATCGCCGCAGTGCGTGGTGCCGTCAATGGCCTGATGGCCGAGGTCATCGAAGAGCATCTGCGCGAACACGTGGCCAGTCCCGCCATCGCCAGCGATGCCGAGCGGGCGCAGGGCGCCGATGAAATTGTCGCCATCCTGCGCACCTATCTCAAATAAGGGAGGCCATCATGACGCAACTGCACGCGGCGGAAGACCTGTCCGCCTGGACCCATGAACACATATTCGACACGACCGATGGCAAGGCGGAGCGACGCGCGCGCATCGTCATGTGGATCACGCTGGCGACCATGGCGCTGGAAATCGTGGCCGGCTGGTGGTACAACTCGATGGCGCTGCTGGCCGATGGCTGGCACATGAGCTCGCACGCGCTGGCGATCGGCCTGGCCGCGTTTGCGTATGCGGCTTCGCGCCGCTATGCGCGCGATCCGCGCTTTGCCTTCGGCACCTGGAAGATCGAAATCCTGGCCGGTTATACCAGCGCCATCCTGCTGCTGGGCGTGGCCGTGCTGATGGTGGCCGCCTCGGGCGAGCGCCTGTTGTCGCCGCAGGCGATCCACTATCAGCAGGCGATGGCGGTGGCCGGCTTCGGCCTGGCGGTAAACCTGGTCTGCGCGCTGATCCTGGGCGGGCATCACGATCACGGCCATGCGCATGGCCACGATCATCATGGTCATCACGACCATCACGACTATCACGGTCACGAACATCATGACCACGGCGAAGACCTGAACCTGAAAGCGGCCTATATCCACGTGCTGGCCGATGCCGCCACGTCGGTGCTGGCCATCGTGGCGCTGGCCGGCGCGTGGGCGTATGGCTGGAACTGGCTCGATCCCGTGATGGGGATTGCCGGCGCCGTGCTGGTGGCGCTGTGGGCGAAAAAGCTGATGCAGCAGACGGGCAGGGTGCTGCTGGATCGAGAGATGGACCATCCGGTAGTGCAGGAAATCCGCGAGGCGGTCGAGGTGGAAGAAGGCGGTGACACGCCGCGCATCGTCGACCTGCATGTCTGGCGCGTCGGCAAGCAGCTGTATTCGTGCGCGCTGTCGGTGCTCAGCCGCGATCCGGCACTGACGCCGGAGCGGCTGCGCGCCCGTATCGGTGTCCACGAGGAAGTCGTCCACAGCACCATCGAAATCGTGCGGCGGACCTGAACAACGGCGCCGCCGCGGCCGGCCTACACGCCAACGAGCGACACGGCCTTGGTATTCAGGTACGACTCCAGCGCCTCCGGCCCGCCTTCCGTGCCATGGCCCGAATCCTTGATGCCGCCAAACGGCATTTCGGCGCTCGGGGTGGCGGGTTGGTTGATCCACAACATGCCCACTTCCATGCGGTTCATCAGCAGGTGGGCATTCTTGATCGAGCGGGTAAAGGCATAGCCGGCCAGGCCGAACGGCAGGCGGTTCGCTTCGACGATGGCGTCTTCCAGGCTGTCGAAGCCGCGGATGCCGGCGATCGGGCCGAACGGTTCGTCGTTGAAGATGCTGGCGTCGAGCGGCACGTCGGCAAACACGGTCGGCGCGAAAAAGTTGCCGGTGTCGCCGATACGGCTGCCGCCGGTGGCCAGCGTGGCGCCCCTGGCCTGCGCATCTTCCACCACCTTCGCCATGGCGGCGAGGCGGCGCGCATTGGCCAGCGGCCCCAGCGTGGTGCCCTGTTGCAGGCCATCGCCCAGCTTCAGGCTTTCGGCGTGTTTCACCAGCGCGCTGGTGAACTCGGCCTTGACCGCATTGTGCACCAGGAAGCGGGTCGGCGAGATGCACACCTGGCCGGCATTGCGGAATTTGGCGCCGCCGGCGGCCTTGACGGCCAGCGCCACATCGGCGTCTTCGGCAATGATCACCGGGGCATGGCCGCCCAGTTCCATCGTCACGCGCTTCATGTGGGCGCCGGCCAGTGCGGCCAGCTGCTTGCCGACCGGCGTGGAGCCGGTGAAGGTGACCTTGCGGATGACCGGGTGCGGGATCAGGTAGCCCGAGATTTCCGCCGGGTCGCCGAACACCAGGCCCAGCACGCCCGGCGGCAGGCCGGCGTCCACAAAACATTGCATCAGCGCCGCCGGCGAGGCCGGTGTTTCTTCGGGCGCCTTGCACAGGAACGAACAGCCGGTCGCCAGCGCGGCCGACAATTTGCGCACGATCTGATTGATCGGGAAATTCCACGGAGTGAACGCCGCGACCGGACCGACCGGCTCTTTCAGCACCAGCTGCTGCGCGGCCGGGTTGCGTGACGGGACGATGCGTCCATACACGCGCATGCCTTCCGCGGCAAACCAGTCGATGATGTCGGCGCCGGCCAGGATTTCAACTTTCGCTTCGGCCAGCGGCTTGCCTTGCTCCTGGGTCATCTGCTGGGCAATGTCGACAGCGCGTTCCCGCAGCAGCGAGGCGGCGCGGCGCATGATGGCGGCCCGGTCGGCCGCCGATACGGCGCGCCACGTCTCGAAACCCTGCTGGGCGGCGGCCAGCGCGCGGTCCAGGTCGGCGATGCCGGCATGGGCCACCGTGCCGATCGCCTGCCCGGTGGCAGGATTGAGCACGGGAATGGATTTGCCGCCGGTGGCGTCCACCCATTGATTGGCGATCAGCAGGCGGGTATCGGGATAGCTGGAGAGGGTCATTGCTTGGGGCTCCTGTCGGTGGTGAGTCGGTCTGGCCGCCGGCCGCGTATCGTGCATGGCACGCACGACAGGTGGCAGCCGAAAAAACGCCAGTGTACTACCGCGTTGAAAAAGCGGCAGGGCGATAGTTTGCCGTCGCCGGGCCGCTGACGTGAAGGCGTAAAAAAGCCCGCCGATGGCCGGCGTAGCAATTATAATGTCGGCTTTTGCGGCCAGGCGCCGTTCACCAGACTGAGAAACGAATGAGCACATTACCTCCATGCCCGCAATGCCAATCCGAATATACCTACGAAGACGGCAGCAATCTCGTCTGCCCCGAGTGCGCGCATGAATGGTCGGCCACCGCCGCCGAAGCGGTGGAGGAGGGCGCCAAGGTGTACCGCGATGCGGCCGGCAATATCCTGCAAGACGGCGATACGGTCAGCGTCATCAAGGACCTGAAACTGAAAGGTGGCGGCGGCGTCGTCAAGATGGGCACCAAGGTCAAGAATATCCGCCTGGTCGACAGCGACCACGATATCGACTGCAAGATCGAAGGTTTCGGCCAGATGAGTCTGAAGACCGAGTTCGTCAAGAAGGTCTGATCGCTTCCGGTTCCTCTTCATGCAAATCGATACCATCCGCCAGCGCCTGCGCGCGCTGGGCGCCAAGCCCCTGCACGAACAGCGCGTGCTGCGCGACTGGATACAGGCGCAGCCGCACGACCAGGGACGGCGCCGTGCCGAAGACTTCCTGCCGCTGCTGGTACGCGAGGCCTTGCCGGCGCTCGACGCTGACTTGCAGCGCATGCTCAGGCTGCTCAGCAGCCATCCCGGCGCCGATGGGTCGGCGCGGCTGCTGGTCGGCCTGCACGACGGGCAGACGGTGGAAAGCGTGCTGCTGCCGCGCGATGGCCTGTGCGTGTCGAGCCAGGTCGGCTGCGCGGTAGGCTGCCAGTTCTGCATGACGGGGCGCGACGGCCTGATACGGCAGGTCACCAGCGGCGAGATCATCGCGCAAGTCGTCTTGGCGCGCACTATGCGGCCGGTCAAGAAAGTCGTCTTCATGGGCATGGGCGAGCCGGCCCATAACCTGAACAATGTCATGGAAGCGATTGAGCTGCTGGGCACGGAAGGCAACATCGGCCACAAGAACCTGGTGTTTTCCACCGTCGGCGACCCGCGCGCCTTCGAGCGCCTGCCGCAGGGCCGGGTCAAACCGGCGCTGGCGCTCTCGCTGCACACCACCAAACCGGACTTGCGCGAGCAACTGCTGCCGCGCGCACCCAAACTGACGCCGCGCGAACTGGTGGACTTCGGCGAATCGTATGCGCGCCTGACCGGCTACCCGGTGCAGTACCAATGGACCTTGATGGAGGCCGTCAACGACGGCGACGATGAGCTGGACGGCATCGTGGCACTGTTGAAGGGCAAGTACGCGGTGCTGAACATGATCCCGTACAACACCATCGATGACCTGCCATTCAGGCGCCCCAGCTGGGACAAGGCGCGCGCGATTGCCGCCCGCCTGCACGAACGCGGCGTGCTGACCAAGCTGCGCGATTCGGCGGGGCAGGATGTGGAGGGCGGCTGCGGGCAGTTGCGGGCGCGTGAGGCGAAGGGCAGGAAAATGATTGAAATACGGGCCGCCTGAAATAACCCCGAAATCAACAACTGGGGTCGGACCCTGAGGGTCCGACCCCGGCATTTGCGGTTGGGTTACAACCCGCCCAGCAAATCGTTTTCATCCAGGATCGCAAACGCGATCTCCGGATGCCGGGCCAGGCAGCGCCGCACGGCCGCCGGAATCGCCGCGCGCGTCTTGCGGCACAGGCCGGGCTGCTGCAGCAACTGGATCTGGAAGCCGCGCACGCTGCGCACTTCGGCGCTTGCTGGCGCAATGCGCAGCACCACGCCCAGGTTGCGCTGCAAATTGTGCTCCAGCTTTTTCAGCTGTTCATACGTGGCGATGGTGTCGATATGCGCCAGCAGGCGCTTTTCTTCCGTCAGGTTCAGGCGCAGGATGGCCAGGCCTGCGCCGGCCTGACCCTCGCCCAGCAGGCGCTCGCGTTCGCAGTCGCACAACTGCGGCGGACACTCCTTGCGGATTTCAAAGTCGGCCATGCCTGTTCATCCCGTCACTACCGCGCGCGGTCAGCGCGGACTGACGATCAGCCGCCAGCGTATCGGTCCCTGGTCGCTGCTGTGCTGATGGTGGTTCTGCGGCGGCATCACATGGCCTTCCGTCGAGACGATCTCGTGCGCGCAGCCGTCGCAACGGTAGATGCCGGAATACGGCACGGCTTCGCCGGGCGAAGTCAGCTCATCGAAACGCGGATGCATCGAACGGGCCACGTAAGTGGGATTCTTGTAATCGGCCATAGGTTCCTCTGGAAGGGTGCGATGCAGCCATTCTGGCACAATTTTGCGCAGGCTTGACCGCACGACTGGCCGTGTGCGTGCAGTCATGTTGTAATCTTGGCCATCATGAGAACCCGCATCAAGATCTGCTGCATCGCTTCGATCGACGAAGCCCAACTGGCGATTGCCGCCGGCGCCGACGCGCTGGGCCTGGTGGCGGCCATGCCGTCCGGACCCGGCGTGATTCCCGACGCCCGCATCGCGCAGATCGCCGCCTGGACGCCGCCGCCCGTGTCCACCTTTCTGCTGACGGCCGAGACGACGGCGGCGCGCATCGCCTGCCATATCGCCGCGACCCAACCGACCACGGTGCAGATCGTCAATCATATCGATCCGCACGAAGTGGCCGAACTGGCGCGGCTGGTGCCCCATGTCAGACGGGTGCAGGTGATCCATGTGGAAGGCAACGGGGCGCTCGCGATGATCCCCGCCTACGCCCCCCATGTGCATGCCTTCCTGCTCGACTCGGGCCGCCCGTGCGGCGCGGTGCCCGAGCTGGGTGGCACCGGCCGCACCCACGACTGGGCCATCAGCGCCCGCTTCGTACGCGCCAGTCCCGTGCCCGTATTCCTGGCCGGCGGCCTCGATGCCGGCAATGTCGCCGGCGCGCTGCGGCAGGTCAGGCCCTACGGCATCGACCTGTGCTCGCGCGTGCGCACCGATGGCCGCCTCGATATCATGAAGCTGGCGCTCCTGACGTCGGCCGTGCGCGAGGCCGATGCGGTGCTTTACGCGGAAGGGTGAGCCGCTGCCATCTCGCGCACGAATGCGTCGGTAAACGCCGCCACCATGCCGCTGGCGGCGCGCGGCGAGATCAGGCCGACCACGGATGACGATTCTTCCTCCGGCAGCGCCAGGAAGTGCACGCCCGGTGGCGCCGCCAGGCGCATGCCGTCCGGCACGATGGCGATGCCCAGGTTTGCTTCGATCAGGTTCAGCTGCGAGGTCTTGCGCGACAGCGCGCGCGCCGCTTTCGGAAAGAAGCCCTGCGCCAGGCACAGGCCCGCCACCAGGTAGCTGAGGCCGCCGCGGTCCTGGTGCGGGATCGACACGAACGCCTCGTCGCGCAGGGCGGCGATGGTGGTGTGCGATTGCGCGGCCAGCGGGGACGCCTTCGACACCACCACCACCAGCCTTTCGCGGAACAGCTCGCGCACGACGATATTGGCGTGCTTGCGCAAGGTGGGCAGGCGCACCAGGCCCAGGTCGGCGCGGCCTTCCTCGATGTCTGCCGCCTGGTTCTCCGACGAGCCCTTCGACACATCGAGCGACACGCCGGGAAACTGCGCCAGCAGGCGGTTCAGCACCGTGCCGATGGCGGGCGTGAGCGTGACGGAACTCGAATGCAGTAACCGGATAATGCCCTGCGCGCCTTGCCCCACATGGCGCGTCTGGCGCACGGTTTCCTCGATGTCTTCCAGGATGCGCCGGGCGCGGTCATAGAATACCTGGCCGGCGGCGGTCAGCTCGACATGGCGCGCGTCGCGCGTCAGCAGCAGCGCCTGCACTTCGCCTTCCAGTTCCTTGATCTGCCGGCTCAGCGCCGACTGCGCGACAAACAGCTTTTCCGCCGCGCGCGAATAGCTGCCGGCATCGACGACTTCGACAAAGTAGCGGAACTGTTTGAGGGAAATCATGGATGCCTTTTCGAGATCGGTCGGCGCCATATTTGATATTGGCCGCGCGCGCCTGCAAACGTTACAGTGGTCCGGTCGCCATCACTGCAGGGAAAACGCCATGCTGGAATTGATCGGAGTGCTGGGAGTGCTCGTCAGTATTATCGTCAAACTGATTTTTGTCCAGATCGGCTGTGGCAGAAGGGCGCGTGATGGGGAGGATTGAAAGGCGAACCCGATTCGAGGTGCCGGGGTCGGTCGCTAGCGATCGGAGTGCTCCCCATTGGGGCGCATTCCCCCTCAGGGTCCGACCCCAGTATCTGCCTCCGGGGTTGCCAGCATTGCGACAAAGCCGGCCTGCATTTTCACAGCCTGTAGATGGCAACCCAACGCCATCCCATCCCACTCGGCCAGCTCGCGCCCCGCACACTTGAGCGCCGCCTCGCGCGCCGTCCAGGCTTGCGCCAGCGCCAGCGGGCGCTGGTCGTCCGGACAGGCGCGCAATTGTGCCGCCACCTGCGGCCCCAGATAATCGCGCGCCACTTCGTGCCAGTCGGGAACCGCGAGCACGCGCATCACATCGATGCCGACCGGCCCATGCAGATGGACGGCCGCCAGCGAGATGCCATCGTCATGGCTGATCGACAGCCAGGCAGTGCGGCCCGGCAGCAGCAAACGGGGCGCATGGCCGGGCTGCGATTCCACGCTGATCGACTCCATATCGATGGCCAGCCACTGCGCCACGGCCTCGCGCACGGCAAGACGAATGCACGGCCGCGCTTCGGCACGCAACAGGACAGCCGCGATGCCGATCACCAGCACGCCATCGCCTTGCCAATATCGCGTAAAACTCATGACCGCAACGGCGCCGCCGGGCAGCCCGCCCAGTTGCTGCCGGCCGGGATATGCTCGCCCTTCATCACCAGCGTCAATGGACCGAGGCGCGCGTTGTCGCCCACTTTGGCGCTGTACAGCACCGAGCTGCGCGGGCCCATGTAGACGCGCTGGCCGATTTCCACGTGGTCGATCTTCATCACGCGGTCTTCGAACAGGTGCGTCTGCGGGCAGGTCAGTGCATTGAGTTCGCTGTGGTCGCCGATATGCACGCAGTCGAATTCGGTGATGTCGGTGGTGTCCATGTAGACGCCGCGGCCGATCTTGCAGCCGAACAGGCGGAAGGCCAGCGGCAGCCACGGCGTGCCGCGCAGGTAGCGCATGAAGTTGGGCACGGCGATGCCTTCGTACAGATTGGTCACGCCTTCGGACAGCCAGACGAACGGCGTCCACATCGGCGCCGCGTGCTTGCGGTAGCGGCCCAGCAGCACCCATTTGAGCAGTACCACCAGCAGGAAGTTGCCGATGCCGTAGGCCAGACCGGCCAGCGCCAGATCGGCCACCACTTCGCTCCAGCGGCCGGCGCCGGCCAGCGGCATCACGTCGAGCACCAGCGTGTAGCCGACCGCGATCACCAGCGCATGCGGTGCGACGATGCGGAACGCCTCGATCAGCGTGCGGCCCAGGCGGCGCAGCAGCGACGGCCTGAAGGTCAGGTGTTCGGCAAAGCCGCTGACCTGTTCGCGCGCCGGCAGGTGCATCGGCGGGGAACCGAGCCAGGTGTCGCCGCCATGCATCTGTTCATTGCGCGGCGCATGCGTGTGCACGCCGATCAGCACGTGCTCGGGCAGGATGGTGCCGTCCGGGATATAGCTGCCGTTGCCGACAAAGCTGCGGTGCGAAATGACGGTGGGGCGCATGGTCATCCAGCCGCCGTCGATCTGCTCGTCGCCCAGCATCACGGCGTCGGCGATAAAGGTGTCGTCGCCCAGGGTCAGCATGTCGGGCACCACGCCGAGCGCGGTGGAAATCTCGGCGCCTTTGCCGACCTTGGCGCCCAAGAGGCGGTACCAGTACGGCGCAAACACGGTGGCGTAGATGCCGTGCAGCACGTTCAGGCTCGACTCCTGGATATGGCTGACCAGCCACTTGGCGCAATAGATATTGCTGTGCACGCCCGACACGCCCGGTTTCAGGCGCGGCAGCGCGCCCCAGCGAATCGCGGCCGACAGCAGCGCCGTCAGCACGATCAGCACGGCGCTGGCGGGGAAGGCCAGAATGAAGTAGCGGGCCAGCTGGGTGGTGGCGTCGCGGCCCTGCAGCCACGGCATCATCTCGCGCTCGTCGAACCAGTCGATCAGCACGAAGCTGGGGAATACGGGCATAAAGAACAGCACCGCGATCAGCACCATGCCGAAGCAGAAGAACAGCATTTCGGCGCTCAGGCGGGCCTTGCTCACGGCAGGGCGCGCAGGCTGGCTGCTTGCGTCAAACGGGCCGATATCGCGCGCCGGCGAGCCGGTCCAGATGCGCCCGGCCGGCACCACTGCGCCATCGGCCAGCGCCGACTGGCCTTCCAGGTGGCCGAACGCGCCCACGCTGGTATTGCCTTCCAGGATGGCGTACGAGCTGATGCAGGCGTCATTGGCGATGCTGATCTGCCCCAGCAGCAAGCGGCCCCGCTCCACGCGCGCGTTCTCGAAATTGACGGCATTGCCGACGCTGACGTTGTCGCCGATGGACAGCAGCTCCGGTGCGCGCAGGGTCATCGAACCGATCACCACTTCCTTGCCCACTTTGGCGCCCAGTGCGCGCAGCCACCAGCTGTTCAGCGACGAGCCACTGAGCAGATAGGTGGGCGCCGATTCGACCAGCCGGTCGGCCAGCCACCAGCGGTAATACGTCACGCCCCACAGCGGATAGCTGCCGGCATTCAGGCGCCCTGCGATCAGCCATTTGCCGGCAATCGCAATCGCAAACTCGCCCAGCGTCGCCAGCAGGAATACGCCGATCGAGGCGGCCACCGCGCGCGCCACGGTGTCGCCCGGGTCGCCCGTGAAGTAGTGATAGGTGAAGAACGGCGCCAGCCACTGCGCCATGCGCAGGGTGACCAGCACCGGCACGGCGGCCGCCTGCGCCAGGCCGCACACCCAGCGCTTGACGCGCGATGGCGGGGTCCATTCCGCTTCCGGCGTGGCCAGGCCCGGCGCGTCGCCCAGCACGGCGGCGATCTTGCCCACTTGCCGGTTGTGATAGATATCGCGCACGGTCATGTGTGCATAGCGGGGATCGCCGCGCAGGCTGGACGCCAGGCGCGCGGCCAGGAAGGAATGGCCGCCCAGATCGCTGAAAAAGTCGGCATGGCGCAGGATCGGCTGGCCCGGGAACAGCTGCGCCAGCGCCGCGAACAGGGCCGCTTCGGCCGGCGTTTCGGGCAAGTCCGACTCGCCCGCTTCGCCGGCCGGCGGGGCGGACAAGGGTGTCGCTTTCAAGGCTTTCCTGTCGATCTTGCCGGAGGTCAGGCGCGGCATCAGCGGCAGCAGCTCGAAGCGGCCCGGCACCATGTAGGGCGGCAGGTGCAGGTTCAGCGCCGCGCGCAGGGTCTTCGCAATCAATGCTTCATCGCTGGCGTCATCGCTGCCGACGATATAGGCGACCAGCTGGTCGATGCCGTCGTCCTTGCGCAGCAGGACGGCCACCGTGCCCACGCCCGCTTGCTGCGCCAGCACGGCCTCGATCTCGCCCAGCTCCACGCGAAAGCCGCGTATCTTCACCTGGTCGTCGGCGCGGCCCAGGCACAGTACCTGGCCATCTGGGTCGATGCGGGCCAGGTCGCCGGTGCGGTACAGGCGCGCATCGTCAGCGCCCGTGCTCCAGGGGTTGGGCAGGAATTTTTCCACCGTCAGATCGGGCCGGCCCAGATAGCCTTCGGCCAGGCCCGGGCCGATAATGCACAGCTCTCCCGTTTCGCCGCGCGGCAGCAG
>NZ_DAMAGB010000078.1:0-12655 GCF_031995485.1 Janthinobacterium sp. | reverse complement strand
GCAGAAGCATGTGCTGGGAAATAAGGTGGTCAAACGCTTCGGCGGCGACCTGGCCGGGCGCCATTTCGCCATCTGGGGCCTGGCCTTCAAGCCGAATACGGACGACATGCGCGAAGCGTCGGCACGCGTGCTGCTGGCCGACCTGCTCGCGCGCGGCGCCACCGTGGCCGTGTACGACCCGGTGGCGATGGCGGAAGCGCAGCGCGTGCTGGCACTCGACCTGGCGCCGGAACAAGTCAATCGTATCCGCTATGCCGACAGCCCGACTGATGCCTTGCTGGACGCCGATGCGCTGGTGATCGTGACCGAATGGAAAGCCTTCCGCAGTCCCGACTTCGAGCTGATCAGGAAGCGCCTGAAGCAGCCGGTGATTTTCGACGGCCGCAATCTGTACGAGCCGGACAGCATGGCCCTGTACGGCATTGAGTATCACGGCATCGGCCGCTCGCTGCAGGTGCCGGCATGAGCGCGGGCGAGGTGACCACCATGGCCGCACCGGCAGCCCTGGCGACAGTGCGCATCCTGGTAGTCGGCGACGTCATGCTGGACCGCTACTGGTTTGGCGACGTCAGCCGCATTTCGCCGGAAGCGCCGGTGCCGATCGTGCGCATCGAGAAGCGCGAAGAGCGTCTGGGCGGCGCGGCCAACGTGGCGCGCAATGCGGCCGCGCTGGGAGCGCAGACCAGCTTGCTGGGCGTGGTCGGCGACGACGAGGCGGGCAGCCAGGTCGAGCGCCTGCTGGTCGACGACGGCATCCACAGCCATCTGCAGCGCGACGCGGCCATTTCCACCATCATCAAGCTGCGCGTGATCGGCCGCCAGCAGCAGATGCTGCGCATCGATTTCGAGGATGCCCCCAGCGACACGGTGCTGCGCGACAAGCTCAAGCAGTTCAATACGCTGCTGCCGGAGTTCGACGTGGTGATTTTGTCCGACTATGCCAAAGGCAGCCTGGTCAATGTGGCCGAGATGGTTCGATTGGCGCGCGCTGCCGGCAAGATCGTGATGGTCGACCCGAAAGGCGACGATTTTTCACGCTATACGGGCGCGTCAGTGCTCACTCCGAACAAATCCGAACTGCGCCGCGTTATCGGTAACTGGAATACCGAAGAGCAGCTGACGGAACGTGCGCAGCAGATGCGCGCCGAGCTGGGCCTGGACGCCTTGCTGCTGACGCGCTCGGAAGAGGGCATGAGCTTATATACGGCCGACGAGGTCGTGCATATGCCGACCGACGCGCGCGAAGTGTTTGATGTCTCCGGCGCGGGCGACACGGTGATCGCCACCATGGCCGCCATGCTGGGCGCCGGCATGAGCCTGGGCGACGCCGTGCGCACGGCCAACCGCGCCGGCGGCATCGTGGTCGGCAAACTGGGCACGGCCACCGTCACGCGCGCGGAACTGTTCCCGCAATAAAGTTCTATCTCTGCTGCGCCGGATCGTTTGATCTGGCGCAGATCTGCCTGCGCCCGCCTGTCAACCGGGCCATTTCTCTGCCGTTGATCTCCCACGGCGCCAGGCTTGTCGAGTCGGGCGTTCGAGTGTTCCCACAACCCTCACTACGGAGACTTCCCATGATCAAGAAACTTGTACTGGCCGTGGCCACCCTGGCTGCGACGATGGGCCTGGCGTTTGCCCAGGTGGACGTCAACAAGGCCGACCAGGCCGCGCTCGATAGCGTCAAGGGCATCGGCCCGGCCACCTCCAAAGCCATCATCGACGAGCGCGCCAAGGCACCATTCAAGGACTGGGCCGACTTTGAAACCCGGGTCAAGGGCATCGGCCCGAAAAGCGCCATGAGGCTGTCCGAGGCGGGGCTGCAGATCAACGGACAGGGCAAGGCGGGCGCGGCAGCGCCGGCGGGCGCCAGGGCCAAGGTGGCGGAGAAAAAATAAATTGTTCTAATAAGGTTTGTGGTGGTGTCGGATTACGGCCTGCGGCCTGCGGCCTGATCCGACCTGCCCGACCTACGTGCCATGACATATCGTAGGTCGGATCAGCGGCGCGCAGCGCCGCGTAATCCGACAACATTGCTGGCATTGGCCCCATTACGCCCGCAAACCCGCCGGCACGTTCTCGCGCAAGGTATCGATCACCAGCCGCAGCCTTGCCGTCATCGCGCGCGTCGCGGGCCAGGCCGCATACAAGGGCAGGCCCGGCCCGGCAAACGGCGCAAGCACCTCCTGCAACTGTCCGCTGGCCAGCTCCTGCTGTACCAGCCAGCGCGGCAGTTGCGCCAGGCCGTGGCCGGCCAGCGCCGCCTGTTTTACCGCTTCCAGGTGGCCCAGGCGCAGCCGTGCAGCGATGCGCACGCTGGCGTCGCGTAATTGCCAGGCTTGCACTTGATGATCGCGCAGCATGCCGATACAGGCGTGGCCACGCACATCGCCGGGCGATTGCGGCGCGCCATGCTGCGCCAGGTAGACGGGCGCAGCACAGACCACCAGCTGCTGCACGCCGAGCTGGCGCGCGGCCAGGCTGGCGCTGTTGTCGAGCAAGCCGATGCGCACGGCCAGGTCGCAGCCCTGCTCGGCAAAGTCGACTGGATAGTTTGAGAACTGCGCTTCGATCTCCAGCGCAGGATAGCGTTCGGCCAGCTGCAGCAGCAGCGGCGTAATCCAGTCGCGGCCCAGCAGCACCGGCACGGTCATGCGCAAGCGGCCGGTCGGCTGCACGCGCCGCTCCAGCAGCGCGCTTTCGGCCTGTTCCAGTTCGCCCAATGCCCGTACGCAGCTGTCGTGAAAGGCAAGTCCCTCGTCGGTCAGCGACAGGCTGCGCGTGGTGCGGTGAAACAGGCGCACATCGAGCCGCTGTTCCAGGCGCGCCACGGCCTTGCCGACGCTCGATGGCGACAGTCCCAGCTGCTGCGCGGCACGGCTGAAACTGCCGGCCTCCACGGCCTGCACAAAGGCGCGGATGCCGGCAAAGCGTTCATTGGAAATCATATGGGAGGTTGGGGATTGATCTGATATCGATGGTATCAGATCATACGAATGACTGGCTTGACTGCCGCCTTGCTGTCGCCAATAAAATCGGTGGCTTGAATCAGCAAGGAGTTTCCATGAGTCCCGTCTCTACCGACCGCCGCCGCTGGCTGGCCCTGGCCGGCATCGCGATTGCCAGTTTTCTCGGCTGTATCGATTTCACCATCGTCAATACGGCGATTCCCGCCATCCAGCGCAGCCTGAGCGCCGAGGTGGAGCAGGCGCAGTGGATTGTCACCGTCTTTGTGATGGCCCTGTCGGCCTGCATGGTGGCGGCCGGACGGCTGGCCGACCTGCTGGGTCGGCGCCGGCTGCTGTACGCAGGCATGCTGGTGTTTGGCGCCGCCTCGCTGGGCGCGGGGCTGGCGCAATCGATGGCGGCGCTGGTGGCCTGGCGGCTGCTGCAGGGCGTGGCCTGCGCGGCGCTGTACACCACCTCGGCCGCCATCGTCGCGCATATGTTTGCCCACAGCGAGCGGGGCAGGGCGCTGGGCCTGCTGTTCGCCGCCAATGGACTGGGACTGGCCATCGGACCGGTGGCGGGCGGGCTGCTGGTTGCCAGCGTGGGCTGGCGTTCCGTGTTCCTGCTCAACGTGCCGCTGATCGCGGCCGCGTTTGCGCTATGCCTGGGGCGGGTGCCGGAGTCGCGCGGCGAACGGGCACGGTTCGATATGGCCGGCTTTGTCTTGCTGGCGGCGGCCCTGCCCTGCATGCTGCTGGCGATTGCCCATGGCAGTGCCTGGGGCTGGACCTCGGGTGCCACGCTGGGCGCCGCTGGCGCGGGCCTGGCCTTGCTGCTGGGATTCGTGCTGGTCGAGCGCAGGGTGGCGGCGCCGTTGCTGCAACTGAGCCTGTTCGCCAATGGCCGCTTTGTGCTGGCTGGCCTGGCGAATTTTTCGCTGGCGTTTTTCTATTGCGCCGCGTTTTTTCTGCTGCCCTGGTATCTGAGTTCAGTGCGCGGGCAGGACAGCGGCGCCATCGGCTGGCTGCTGCTGCCGGTCACGGCGGTAATGGCCCTGGTCTCGCCGCTGGCCGGACGGGCCGCCGACCGTGTCGGCACGGCGCCGCTGCTGGCCGGCGGCTTTGCCTTCCTTGCACTGTCGGCCGCCATGCAGGCCGGCTTTACGGTAGAGACGAACCGGGCTTGGATAATCGCGGCGCTGGCCGCCATGGGAATCGGCTGGGGCTGCATTCTGGGGCCGGCCACGGTGGCGGCGCTGGCCTGCGTACCGCCCCATCTGTCAGGCGTGGCGATGGGGGCGTCATGGACCTTGCACAACCTCGGCGCGGCGCTGGGGCTGACGATCGCCACCGTGGTATTTCAACAAACAGGTTTTGGCGCCGCGCTGTGGCTGCTGTGCGGACTCAGTCTGCTGACGTTGTCCCTGCTGCTGGCTGGCTGGTGGCAGGCGCGCGCTGCAGCGGCGCCAGCAGCTGGCCGCTGAAGCTGGCCGGCATCGGCGCCTCGATGCCGACGGCGCCAGGCCACTCGCGCGGCAGGTAATGGGTACCGAACACGCGGTCGAGCACGGGCAGGGTGGACGCATAGTTGCGGTTGATATGCTCGAACTTGCTGTGATGCCAGTGATGAAAGGCAGGGGTGGCGACCAGCCATTCGAGCGGGCCGAAGCGCCAGCGCAGATTGGCGTGGATAAAGAACCCCCAGATCGTCCCCACCAGCAGCAGCGCCAGCGGCGCCGCGCTGCCGGACGCGCCCGGGCCGGCCAGGCCCAGCAGATACAAGGGCGTCATGCCGAACAGGCGCGTGACGACCATGTCGACCGGATGGGTGCGGGTATTGGCCAGGAAATACATGTGACTGGTGCTGTGGTGCACGGCATGAAAGCGCCACAGCCACGCAATCTCATGGCTGAGCCGATGGCCCCAGTAGGTGCCCACTTCGCCGATCAGCAGACCCAGCAGGATCTTGCCCCACAGCGGCAGCGCAGCCAGCGTGGCAGGGACAAGCTCCGGCAACAGCCGCTGGCCGGCCACGGCCACCAGCGCCAGCGGCATGGCCAGCAGCACGGCCGGCAGCAGGCTGCTGAGAAAATAGAAGCCCAGGTCGCTGATCAGTTCGGTGCGCGAGCGGCCCCCATGGCGCTGGCCGAAAAAGCGTTCCAGCGGTACGAACAGCACGGTCAGCGCGGCCAGCCAGATGGCCAGGCGCAGCACATCGACGACCGGGCCGGGCAGGGATTGCAGGGATTGCAGCAGGCTCATGGCGAAAAATCAGTGTTTGGATGGCAAAAATCCGGACGGGCTGGGCCGGTCCGGATCTGATGACATGCTGCGTAATTTAAACCGCGGCAGCCTTGCGGCGGCGTGCCATGAAGCCCAGCAGGCCCAGACCGCCAAGCAGCATGCCCCAGGTCGACGGTTCAGGCACGGCCGAGATCAGCGAGACGCCATCGAGCAGCATGAATGGCGGCGCGCCCGTCGGGCTGCCCTTGGCCATAAACGACAGCAATTCGCTGCTGCTGGTGGCGGTAAAGGTCATGTTCGCCTGCTGCCAGCCCGTGAAGCCGTGGCTGGCATTGGACAGGCTGGCGGTCTGCTGCTTTTGCGTGCCGAGCGCGACGTCCCAGTAATTGACCAGGTTGGCGCCCGCATAGCCGATCTGCTGCGCCGCGCCGTACGAGAAGCTCAGCGTGTACGACTGCCCGGCCACCAGGCCGCTGACCAGCTGCGTGACGGGACCCGGAAAATAGTCCCAGTCCGCCGCCAGCACATTGCCGCCGGTCGGGCTGGCGCCCAGGCCGTTTTGCGACGTCTTGTCGCGGCCGCCGTAGGAATTCGGACCCCACAGCGACAGCGCCGTATCGCCCTTGGTGCTATCGATCGTGCTGCCGTTCAGCACAAAGTTATAGCCCTTGCTGGTCCAGTCGGTCAGGTAGGTGCGGTCAGCGCGGGCATAGCTGCCTTCGTTGATCTGTTTTGAGGTGCCATTGCTGGTCAGCTCGAAATCGCCATTCTTGACGAGGTTGGTAGTGGCTGCCTGGGCGGCGGTGGTATTGATCAGGGTTGCGGCGGCCAGCGCCAGCATGACAGTGATATTGCGCATCAAAAAGCTCCATGAGGACAGGGAAGAATAACAAACTGTCGGCAAGCTTTTTGGCCAACTGTGGTGTCGCCCTGCATGGCAGGGCGAGAGATTTTGTATATTCAAGACAACGATGATGTCTTGTTGGACACATTATAGCAGTGTTTTTTCAGATGCAATTAAAATATCTGTAAAACAACAATTTTACCTGGTTTTACGGAAATGTTTAATTCCCGTATGCCAGACATTTTTCTGCCCTCAGCTTGCCGCCGTGGCCGGCAGCGTGGCAAGAAAGCTGTGAATCTGCGACACCACGGCCGCCCCTTCGCCGACGGCGGCGGCCACGCGCTTGGTCGAGCCGGCGCGCACGTCGCCGATGGCAAACACGCCCGGCACGCTGGTTTCCAGCGCTGCACGGTCCGGCAGGTCCGACGGCGCGATCGGCGTGTCGCCGCGGCTCCTGCATTCGGCGCGCGTGACGTCGAAGCCGGTGCGGATAAAGCCCTGCGCATCGACGGCCACCGCGCAATCGTGCAGCCAGTCGGTGTTCGGATCGGCGCCGACGAACAGGAACACGCGGCGCACCGCGCGCTCTTCTTCCTCGCCGGTCTGGTTGTTGCGCCAGCGCGCCGCGTTCAGGCCATCGTCGTCGCCTTCGAGCGCGATGATTTCCGTGTGCGTATGCAGCGTGATGTTGGGCGTGGCGGCGATGCGGTCGATCAGATAGGTCGACATGCTGGCGGCCAGTCCTGCGCCGCGGATCACCATGTGGACACGGGCTGCGTGGCCGGACAGGAACACGGCCGCCTGGCCGGCCGAATTGCCGCCGCCGACCAGGATGATTTCTTCCTGTTTGCACAGCTTGGCTTCGATCGGCGAGGCCCAGTAATAGATGCCGCGTCCTTCATAGGTTTTCAGATTGGCCAGCGACGGGCGGCGGTAGCGCGCGCCGCACGACAGCACCACGGTGCGGGCGCGTACGGTGGTGCCGTCGGTCAGGGTCAGGCACAGTGGCCAGCTGTCGCACTGCAGGCTGGCGGCGCTGGCCGGGGTGGCGATTTCCACGCCGAATTTTTGCGCCTGCACATAGGCGCGGCCCGCCAGCGCGCGGCCGGAGATACCGGTCGGAAAACCCAGGTAATTTTCAATGCGGGCGCTGGCGCCAGCCTGGCCGCCATAGGCGCGCTGTTCCAGCGCCAGCACCGACAGGCCTTCCGAGGCGGCGTACACGGCCGTAGCCAGGCCGGCCGGTCCGGCACCCACCACCAGCACGTCGAAGATCCTGTCGCACGACAGATCCGGCAGCATGCCAAGGCAGCGGCCCAGGTCCATATTGCTGGGGTTTTTCATGATCTTGCCGTCCGGACAGACCACCAGCGGCCACTCCTGCGCCGTCGGCTGGTAGCGCGTGACCAGCGCCGCGGCGGCCGTGTCGTCGGCGGGGTCAAGCACCGTATGCGGATGACCGTTGCTGGTCAAAAAGCTTTGCAGCTGGAAAATATTGGCGTTGCCGCGCGGCCCCACCAGAACCGGGCCGCCCGAGTTGGACTCGATCAGGCCCACGCGGCGCAGGATCAGCGCACGCACGATGCGCTCGCCCATTTCGGCTTCCGCCACGATCAGCGCGCGCAGCGACTCGGAACTGATCACCAGCACCTCGACCGCCCCGACCGCAGTGCCGTTCACCAGGGTAGGGCGGCCCGACAACTGCGCCACTTCCGCGATGAAATGGCCGCGCCCCACTTCGCGCAACAGCGAGTCCTGTCCCATCACTTCGTGGCGGGTGACCGAGACGCGTCCCGACAGGATCACCAGCATGCCGAAACTGCTGTTGCCCGCCTGGAACAGCACGGCGCCATCGGCATGCTGCTGCACCTTGCCATAGCGCTGCAGGCGCTCGAGTTCGGCGTCATTGAAGACGGGCGAGATCTGGTGGCTGCGGCCCTGCACGTCGAGCACATTGGCGTGCAGGGGATCGTCGGGCGTGGTTTCAGGAATGAATTCTGGTGCGCGGCTGGTCATGGCGGGTCCGTTTGGCGTCTGAGCGAAAGAAGTGAATAAGCAAATAAGAAAAATAACTGATAGCGGCCAGTCTAGCGCAAGCGTGCAGGGCGTGCCAAAAGCCTGCAATGGCGCGCTGCAAAACGGCTGCAAGCCCCTGTTCATGCGGGTGTCGCGAGATGTGGCCGGCAGGAGCGGGTAGCTTGCCGGCGCCCTTGATTGCCGATACGCCAGCCAGCATCTCATATTAGAATGGGTCTTTGGTGAACTATGCGAACAGACAGATGGCTTACAAGACAGTTGAAGATACGATAGGCAATACTCCGCTGGTGCAGCTGACGCGTTTGCCGGGTGCCGATGCGCTGGCGCGCAACAATGTCATCCTGGGCAAGCTCGAAGGCAATAATCCGGCGGGCTCCGTCAAGGACCGCGCCGCCATGTCGATGCTCAAGCGCGCGGAGGAGCGCGGCCAGATCAAGCCGGGCGACACCCTGATCGAAGCGACCAGCGGCAATACCGGCATTGCGCTGGCCATGGCCGCCGCCTTGCGCGGCTACAAGATGCTGCTGCTGATGCCCGATAACCTCAGTGTCGAGCGCCGCCAGAGCATGGCTGCGTATGGTGCGCAGATTTTATTGACGCCGAAGACGGGCGGCATGGAATATGCGCGCGACCTGGCCGAGCAGATGCAGAAGGACGGCCGCGGCATCATCCTCGACCAGTTCGGCAATGAAGACAATTCGCGCGCCCACTATGAAAGCACGGGGCCTGAAATCTGGCGCGACACCGAAGGGCGCGTGACGCACTTCGTCAGCGCCATGGGCACCACCGGCACCATCATGGGCGTGTCGCGCTACCTGAAGGAACAGAATCCGGCGATCCAGGTCATCGGCGCCCAGCCCGAGGAAGGCTCGCAGATTCCCGGCATCCGCAAATGGCCGGAGGCGTATTTGCCGAAAATCTACGACAAGACGCGCGTGGACCAGATCGAATACGTGAGCCAGGGCGTGGCCGAGCGCATGGCGCGCAGCCTGGCGGCGGAAGAGGGCCTGTTTTGCGGCATCTCGGCAGCCGGTGCCTGCGAGATCGCGCTGCGCATTTCGCAGACGGTCGAAAATGCCACCATCGTATTCGTGGTGTGCGATCGCGGCGACCGCTATCTGTCTACCGGTGTTTTTCCTGCGTGATAAGGGAATGCGGGTTGGCCAGAACGGCCTGGAAAAACTGATGGTACAAAAAACTTTCCCCTCCCCATGGCGGGGAGGGAAAACCTGCACGGCCGGCAGGATCAGCCTTGTGGCGTTTCGCCTTCTTTTGGCTTGAATTGCTTGTCGCTGATGCGGAATTTGTTGCGGCGGTCACCCATCAGGTAACGCAGGTCGCGGATGCTCAGGTCGCTCACTTCGTGCATGCGGATCAGCAGCGACGCACCAACCGGCAGGCGGTGGTGACGGATTTTGCTGATGACTGGCGGCGCTACTTCCAGCGCGCGGGACAATGCTGCGTCGTTTTTCAGGCGCAGGTTTTCGATCAGGGTATCGAGCAATCTGTTTGGGTTGTATTGCAACAGATCGTCGGAGTCCGAATCGCTGTTCATATCAATGCCGACTTGATTAGTCATGATGTTGTTTGTTCCTTCTGTAGTTGCACTGCAAAGTAAAAACACTCGGAGCTCGCTCTTGCTGCGTTCATGTTCATTCTTTACTAAAAGGAACGAATTCACACACGGTACGATCCGGGATACAGTTTTTCATAATATATACACAATTGTACAGCAGGATTTAGTTTCACGTTAGAAAGCGTGAGAATCTCGTGCGGTACCATGTAGTTGTTGTCTTGTTGCAACAACCATGTATTCTTTACTATCCACCATGATAGATCAAAAATTGTACTTTGACAAAAGTTAATTGAATAACCATTTCCAATTTTAATGGTGCCAGCCAAGTTGCGAGCTCAGCAAGCGTGATGCGCAAGGCTGATCAACAGCACCATAAACCGCTTTGCAAGCCGCTACAATCGCGCTTACGCTTTCTTACAAGTAACATTATAACTTTACACCGACTTCTGGTTAGCGGGCCCGTGCGTCGCTGACGGCCTTGCCCAAGTCGATCACGGACATAGCATAGAAGTAACTTCTGTTGTACTGAGTTATAGCAAAGAAGTTATTGCTTGCCAAGCTGTACTCTGTTGCTTCTGAACCATTTTGCAAGTCGATCAAGCCAAACAGCAGGTTCCGTGGCGGCGCCGCCACGGCCGAGACACCGGCCTCCTGCAGCTCTGCCAGGGTGAATTTCGCTTCCAGTCCCTGGCCGATGAATCTTTCCCAGGCGCGGTTCGGCGACACCGTCACCGGGTACACGCTGATGGCCGGATCGTCGCGTTTCCAGCCATGTTCGACCAGGAAATGGGCCACGCTGCCGATGGCATCCGAGGTCGAATTGCGCAGGTCGATATGGCTATCACCATCGAAGTCGACCGCATATTTCATGATGCTGCTCGGCATGAATTGCGGCAGGCCGATGGCGCCCGCGTACGAGCCCAGCAAAGTCAGCGGATCGATGCCGTCCTTGCGCGCGAACAGCAGCGCGTTTTCCAGTTCGCCCTTGAAGAAAGCCATGCGGGCCGTGCGGTTTGGACTTTCCGGATAGGAAAACGCCAGCGTGGTCAGCGCGTCAAGCACGCGGAAGCGTCCCGTATTGCGGCCGTACACGGTTTCCACGCCGATAATGCCGACGATGATGTTCGCCGGCACGCCATATTCGCGTTCGGCGCGCGCCAGCGCCTCGGCGTTCTCGTTCCAGAATTTCACGCCCGCGTTGATGCGCACCGGCTCGATGAAGCGGGCGCTGTAGGCTTGCCAGTTCTTCGGTTTGCCCGGCGGCGCCGGCTTCATCAGCTGCACCGTGGTGTCCACGTAGCGCACCTTGCCGATCAGGGTGTCGAGCTCGCTGCGGTCGAAACCGTGCCTGGCGGCCATCTCGTCAAGAAAGGCGCGCACCTCGGCCCAGCTGGCGTAATTGACGAACTCGCCTTCGAAGTCGAATTTGGCGGGCGCCTTTTGTGCGGCCGGCGCTTTCTTGCCGGCAGCTTGGGCCTTGGCGCGTGCGCGGTCGGCAGCGGAAATATTGCCGTTGTCGGCCGCCAGCACCACTGGGGTGGCAGCGATCAGCAAGGACAGCAGCAGGGAAGAGGTGGTCAGTTTATTGTTGAGCAAGGAGCATCCATCGGCATGGTTAATCGGTTTCATTTGCATAGCTTGAGCAGGCGGCGCAAATCGCGCCGCGCGCGCCGGTGCTGGTCCGGGCTGGCATTACCATACTTCATCGCGGCATAGATTGCCAGGAATCGGGCCATTGCCTCGTGTGCACGTGGCGCACCGGGCCGCATGGGGCTCGCTGCCAGCCTTGCAGCATAACCGTGCGGCCCCTCGTGCGGCGCACGGCTGTGGCCGTGCCGCGCCTGTTGCCGGCAAAACTGCGCATACAGCCGGTCGAGCGCATCGCCGGGCGGCGTCGTCTGATGCTGACGCCACCAGACGATGCCGCCCAGCAGAGCCGCCGCCAGCGCCAGCAGCCAACAGGCCGCCGCGATACGGCGCGCCGGCGGCAGCTGCAGCGATTGCGAGGCGGACAGCGCGGTGGCCATCGCACCGACTATCACCTCGCGCTGGCGCTGCGGCGTGTAGTCGAGCACCCAGCGCTGCCAGAGCTGTTCGGCTTGCTGCCACTGGCTGCGCCATGTCGCCAGTGCAGGCCAGGCTGGCGCGCGCCCGGGCGCTGGCGGCAGCGCTGCGGCAAGATCGGTTTGCGTGCGCAGCGGCGCCACCACGCTGGTCGGGTCAAAGCGTACCCAGCCCTGTCCCGCCAGCCACACTTCGGCCCAGGCATGGGCGTCGGACTGGCGTACGGTCAGCGCGCCGGCCGCGTCATCGCGCAAGCCGCCCTGGTAGCCGGTAACCACGCGTGCCGGCATGCCCATGGCGCGCATCAGCACCACAAAGCTGCCCGCATAGTGTTCGCAAAAGCCGGCGCGGGTCTGGAACAGAAAGGCGTCCACGCCGTCCTTGCCGAGCAGCGGCGGCTGCAGGGTGTAGCGGAACGGCGCCTGGCGGAAGTAGTCCAGCACGGCGGCGATGGCGGCTTGCGGCGTGCGCTGGCCGGCGCCGCTGCCGCGCAATTGCCGCGCCCATGCCACGCTGCGCGGATTGCTGCCCGGCGGCAGCGCCAGCCATGCTTGCTGCTGGGCCGGCGTCAGCTGCGTTTGCAGCCGGTAGCGCAGGCGCGAACTGGCGCGGTAGCGCGCGCCGGCGGCCAGCGCGTGGGTGGCCGCCACTTCCAGCGCGGGCGAGACGATATACGGGTTGCCGGGCAGGCGCCCGATGCTGCGCGGCAGGTCGAGCACGAAAATGCGGCGTGCGTTGCTCGGCAGCAGATCGACCTGGTAATCGACCGCCTCGCCGGCCAGCGCGATATCGATGGGCGCCGTACCGTCCTGCGCGCTGCCGCGCGTCCAGGTGGCGCCGTCATAGTCGCCCAGCACCACGCCGCGCCAGTACAGCTGCCTCTGTGGCGGCATGGGCGTGGCGAAGCGCACCGTGAAGACGGATTCGCCGGACAGGGCCAGCTGT
>NZ_DAMAGB010000077.1:544-14988 GCF_031995485.1 Janthinobacterium sp. | reverse complement strand
TCTTCAGGCGCGTCAGCAAGGTCTCGTGCACGAAGCGCCCGCCCGGCGTCATCGGCAGGAAGTGCGGCTTGTCGGCCACCACCAGGTGTTCGTCTTCGAACAGGATCTGTTCCTGGAACGGAATCGGTGTCTCGCGCTCAAGCTCGCGGTAATAAAAAATGCGCATGCCGCGCCGGAAGGGACTCGCTGGCGACAGCGCCTGGCCATCTCCGTTGACTACCTCGCCGCGCGCCATGCGGTCCTGCCATTGCGCGGCGCTGATCTGCGGATAGCGCGCCACCAGGAACGACAGCATGTCGGGCCACTGCCCTTCGGGCAGCCACAGATAGCTGGCCGCCACGCCGTCGCGCATGGGCAGTGGTGTCGCGGCCATGGCTTAACGCGCAGCGACGGCGTTGCTGCGATATGCTGGCAACTCGCTGACGGACACGCCTTTGGTGCGCGCGTACAGCGGCAGCACCTGCGCCATATGGCTGTTCATCTGCGCGATGCGGTCCTTGCCCGACGGGTGGGTCGACAGGAACTCGGGCGGCGCGCCCTTGTTCAGCGCCGCCATTTTCTGCCACAGGATCACGCCGGCGCGCGGGTCGAAACCGGCGCGCGCGGCCAGGTCCATGCCGATCAGGTCGGCCTCGCGCTCGTCGTCGCGCGAGAATTTGAGCATCACGCCCTGCGCCGCCATATTGGTGGCGGTACCGGTGATGTTCGGGTCCACGCCCAGCCAGGCCGACAGGCCGGCGCCGACCAGTTTCGAGCCGACGGCGGCCAGGTTGCCCTTGCCGGCCTGCGCCTGCGAATGTTCGCGCAGCGCGTGCGAAATTTCATGGCCCATCACGACGGCCACTTCATCGTCGGTGAGATTGAGCTTGGTGATGATGCCGCTGTAGAAGGCAATCTGCCCGCCCGGCATGCAGAAGGCGTTGACCTGGTCCGAATTGAGCAGGTTGATCTGCCAGTTCCAGTTGGCGGCCGCCTCGTTCCAGCGCGTGGCGAACGGAATGATGCGCTGGGCGATGGCGCGCAGGCGCCTGACCTGCGGATCGCTGTCGGGCACCAGCGCGTTCTTGGCCTTCGCTTCGTTGACCAGCTGCGCATACTGCAGCTTCGACTGTTCATTGAAATCGACACCGCCGGCAAAGATGCGCGAGGTCGACAGCGGGCGTACCTTGATGCCGTCCTGGACTACGGCCTGTTGCGACATCGCCGGCAGCGGTGCCAGCACGGCGGCCGCACACAGGCTGGCGGCGAGAGTAAAACGTTTGAACGAGTTGGGGTGGTGCGTCATTTGGCGGTTCTCCATGAAACAATGTTATACATTAGCATACAGGCCGCCCGCCATATTGCACTATCCCAACACGCGTGCAGGGTTTCAATGCACCTTCTTCTTGCGAAGACGGAACACGGCCAGGTCGCCGCGCAGGTTCGGCAGCACGGAGACGATCCTGCCTTCGGCCAGCGCCACGCAATCGATCACTTCCAGGCCGCATTCCTCGGCCAGTTCGCGGAAGTCGTTGATGGTGGCGCAGCGCACGTTGGGGGTGTCGTACCACTGATACGGCAGCGATTTCGACACCGGCATGCGGCCCTTGAGCAGCGACACGCGGTGCGGCCAGTAGGCAAAATTCGGGAACGAGACGATCGCTTCCGTTCCCACGCGCACGATATCGCGCAGCAGCGGCTCGACCTGCTTCATCATCTGCAAGGACGACAGGCACAGCACCGTGTCGAAGCTGTTGTCGCCGAAAATGGCCAGGCCTTTTTCCATATCCTGCTGCACCACGTTGACGCCGCGGCGGGTGCTGGCCAGCACCTTGTCGTCGGCGATCTCGATGCCATAGCCGCTGCAGCCCTTGCCGCTGCTTTGCAGGTATTCGAGCATCACGCCGTCGCCGCAGCCGACGTCCAGCACGTGGGCCTGGTCAGGCACCCAGTGGGCGATAAAGGCCAGGTCGGGGCGCAGCGCGCTCAGTTCTTCGAAAGTCATGCGGTCTCCTTTGCGCCCTGGCGCACGGTGGCAGTTGGTACGGCTGCGGGGCGGCCGGCGGCGATATCGTTGCTGACCTGGCCGAAATAGGCGCGCACCATGTTCATATAGCGCGCGTCTTCCAGCAAGAAGGCGTCGTGGCCATGCGGCGCATCGATTTCGGCATACGTCACCTGGCGCCGGTTGCACACCAGCGCCTCGACGATTTCGCGGCTGCGCTCGGGCGAAAAACGCCAGTCGGTGGAAAACGAGGCGAGGAAGAATTTGGCTTTGGTGCCGGCCAGCGCCTTGGCCAGGCTGCCGCCGTGCGCGCGCGCCGGGTCGAAGTAATCGAGCGCCTTGGTAATCAGCAGATAGGTATTGGCGTCAAAGTATTCGGAGAACTTATCGCCCTGGTAGCGCAAATACGATTCGATCTCGAAGTCGATGCCGAAGCCGAACTTGTAGTCGCCCGTCTGCGCCGCGTCGCGCAGCTTGCGGCCGAACTTTTCGGCCATGTCGTCGTTCGACAGATAGGTGATATGGCCGACCATGCGCGCCACGCGCAGGCCGTTCTTCGGCACCACGCCGTATTCATAAAAATCGCCGCCGCGGTAGTCGGGATCGGACAGGATCGCCTGGCGCGCCACGTCATTGAAGGCGATATTCTGCGCCGACAGCTTGGCCGTCGAGGCGATCACCACGCAGTGGCGCAGCCGGTCCGGGTACATGATGCTCCAGGCCAGCGCCTGCATGCCGCCCAGCGAGCCGCCCATCACGGCGGCAAACTGGGTGATGCCCAGCTCGTCGGCCAGGCGCGCCTGCGCGCTGACCCAGTCTTCCACCGTCACCACCGGGAACGAGGCGCCATATGGCTTGCCGGTGGCCGGATTGGTGTGCATCGGGCCGGTCGAGCCGAAGCATGAGCCCAGGTTGTTGACGCCAATGACGAAGAACTGGTTGGTGTCGAGCGGTTTGCCGGGACCGACCATATTGTCCCACCAGCCCGTGCTTTTCGGGTCGTCGGCGTACACGCCGGCCACGTGGTGCGAGGCGTTCAGGGCGTGGCAGACCAGCACCGCGTTCGATTTGTCGGCGTTCAGCGTGCCGTAGGTTTCATACATCAACATATAGTCCAGCAGCGATGCTCCGCTTTGCAGCTGCAGGGGTTGCGCAAAATACATGGTTTGCGGCGATACGATTCCAATGGATGACATGGTGTGTCGGTTTATCTAGGGGGGCGGCCCCACGGGCCATGATCGATGCGGAGTCGCGATGAAAGGCTCCGCAGCTTCAACAGGACGCATCTTGCCGCGCGCAATGCGTCCTGCTGGTGTTGAAACGACAGTTTACATCAGCTGCAGTTGCTCGACAGCTTCGGCGATCACATTTGGCTCCATCGAACGCATAATTTTGCGCATTTGTGGTGCAATCAGCGCCAGGTCGCTGTTGAGGATCTCCTGCTTGACGGCCAGCAGCTGGGCCGGATGCATGGAGAACTCGCGCAGGCCCAGGCCCAGCAGCAGGCGCGTGAGCTTGACGTCGCCGGCCATTTCGCCACACACCGCGACGTCGATGCCCGCCTTGTGGCCGGCCGCGATCGTCATCGAGATCAGCTGCAGCACGGCCGGATGCAGCGGGTTGTACAGGTGCGCCACTTCGTAGTCGACGCGGTCGATCGCCAGCGTGTACTGGATCAGGTCGTTGGTGCCGATCGACAGGAAATCGAGGCGTTTGACGAACATCGGCAGCGCCAGCGCGGCGGCCGGAATCTCGATCATGGCGCCCACTTCGACGGCGTCGTCGAACTTGATGCCCTCTTCGCGCAGGGCCGCCTTGGCCTGCGCGATCATCGCCAGCGACTGGTCGATCTCGAACGCGTGCGCCAGCATCGGGATCAGGATGCGCACCTTGCCGTAGGCCGAAGCACGCAAAATCGCGCGCAGCTGCGTCAGGAACAGCTGCGGCTCGGCCAGGCAGTAGCGGATCGCGCGCAGGCCCAGCGCCGGATTGAGCGCCGTATGGTCGGACTGGTCGAGCGGCTTGTCGGCGCCGATGTCGAGCGTGCGGATGGTGACCACCTTGCCCTTCATCGACATCACGGTCCTGCGGTAGGCCTCGAACTGTTCGTCCTCGGACGGAATCTTGTGGGCGCGGCCCATGAACAGGAATTCGGAGCGGAACAGGCCCACGCCGACCGCGCCGGATTCGAGCGCAAACGGGCAGTCGTCGGGCAGTTCGATATTGGCCAGCAGGGTGACGGCGGTGCCGCACCTGGTGACGGCCGGCGTCTTTTTCAGCTTGCCGAGTTTTTTGCGCGCGCGCTGCATCGCCACCTGGCGCTCGCGGTACTGTTCCAGCACCAGCGGGCTCGGATTGGCGATCACCACGCCGGCGTCGCCGTCGATGATCAGCCAGTCGTCCTGCTCGATCAGCATCGAGGCCTGCGACATGCCGACGGCCGCCGGAATATCGAGGCTGCGCGCGACGATCGCCGTATGCGAGTTTTGCCCGCCCACGTCGGTGATAAAGCCGATAAACGAGCGGTCGCGGAACTGCAGCATGTCGGCCGGCGAAATATCGTGCGCCACCACGATCATCTGCGCCGTGAATTCGTCTTCGCCGGCGGCCTTGGGCAGCAGCTGCTCGGTGCCCAGCAGGACTTTCAGCACGCGTTCGGCCACCTGCTGGATATCGGCCTTGCGCTCGCGCAGGTAGGGATCTTCGATCTCGTCGAACTGGGCCGACAGTTCATCGATCTGCGTCAGCAGCGCCCATTCGGCGTTGTAGTGGCGCGAACGGATGATGTCGAGCGGCGCTTCGGAAATCATCGGGTCCGACAGGATCAGCGCATGCACGTCGATAAACGCGCCCAGCTCGGTGGGGGCGTCTTTCGGCAGCTCGTTCCACAGCGTCTGCAATTCCTTGTGGACGGCGGCGATCGCGTTTTGCAGGCGCAGCACTTCGGCTTCGATCTGCTCCTGGGCCACCAGGTAATGCTTGACATCCAGCGCGGCCGGCGCCAGCAGGTGCGCGCGGCCGATCGCGATGCCGCGCGAAACCGGGATGCCGTGGAGCGTGAAAGAAGCCATGGGATGACCTGTGGGAAAGCGGCTGCGGCTGCGTTCGGCGGACATTACTCGCCTTCGCCAAACCTGTCGTTGATCAGGGCGGTCAGGGCATCGACGCACGCCTGTTCATCGGCGCCGTCCGCTTCCAGGGTTACTTTCGCACCCTTGCCGGCGGCCAGCATCATCACGCCCATGATGGACTTGGCGTTGATGCGGCGCGCGTTGCGGGTCAGCCAGACATCGCTCTTGTAGCGGGCGGCCATCTGGGTAAATTTCGCCGAGGCACGCGCGTGCAGGCCCAGCTTGTTGATGATCTCGAGTTCTTTTTGTATCATTTTTATCTAGTCTCTATCCCTGAAAAAAACCCTGCGCCGCCGTCAGGGCGGCGGCCATGGCATGCCTTATTCGCCCACGCGGATGCGGTTGTCGACGCGCACGGCGCCGCTTTGCGCACCGGCCAGCGCCATCTCCACCACCACGTCAAGCGTGTCACGCCGGTACGTGATGGCGCGCAGCAGCATCGGCAGGCTGATGCCGGCGATCACTTCCACGCGGCCCGCGTCGGCCAGCTTGTTGCAGCAGTTCGACGGCGTACCGCCCTTGACATCGGTAATTACCAGCACGCCGGAGCCGTCGTCGAGGCGGCAGATGGCGGCCGAAGCCAGCTTCTGCACTTCGCCCAGGTCCTGGTCGGCCAGCACGTCGATCGCTTCAAAACGCTCGGTCGGTCCACGAAACACGTGCGCGCAGGCGGCAATGAAAGCCTGTCCCAGCGGTGCGTGTGTCATGAGCAAAATCCCTACCATATGCAATACCCTTTACGCTTGCTGCGTGTTGGCTTGCGCAACACCGTGCTCGACGGCATCGACAAACATGGCGGCCACGTCAAAACCGGTCTGCTGTGCAATTTCTTGGAAGCAGGTCGGGCTGGTCACATTGACCTCGGTCAGGTAGTCGCCGATCACGTCCAATCCTACCAGCATCAGGCCACGTCCCGCCAGGATCGGCCCCAGCTTTTCGGCGATTTCCAGGTCGCGCGCCGTCAATGGCTGCGCCACGCCCTTGCCGCCGGCGGCCAGGTTGCCGCGCACTTCGCCGTTTTGCGGGATGCGCGCCAGGCAATACGGTACCGGCTTGCCACCGATCACCAGGATGCGCTTGTCGCCCTTGTCGATATCGGCGATAAAGCGCTGCGCCATGATGGTTTGCGCGCCATTGTTGGTCAGCGTCTCGATGATGGCGCCCAGGTTCAGCGCGTCCATCCTGACGCGGAAGATGCCGGTGCCGCCCATGCCGTCGAGCGGCTTGAAGATCACGTCCTGGTGCTTGGCGTGGAAGGCGCGCAGGCGCGCTTCGCTCGATGTCACCAGCGTCGGCGAGGTAAATTCCGAGAACTGCGCGATCGCCAGCTTTTCATTGTTGTCGCGAATCGCCGAGGCCTTGTTGAAGACGCGTGCGCCCTGCTTTTCCGCCAGTTCCAGCAGGTAGGTGCCGTACACATATTCCATGTCGAACGGCGGATCCTTGCGCTCGATAATGGCGTCGAAGGTGGACAGGCGCACCTCCTCGGTCGATTCGATCTTGTACCAGTCGTGCTCGTCGCCGGTCAGCGTGATGTGGCTTACCTGCGCCGTGACGATGCCCTCTTCCAGCGCCATGTCCTTCTGCTCGAACGCGTAAATCGCGTGGCCGCGGCGCGCTGCTTCGCGCATCATGGCGAAGGTGGAGTCCTTGTAGGTCTTGAAGCCTGCCAGCGGGTCGGCAAGGAATGCGATTTTCATGAGTCGGTCCAGTCGGAATGCGGGAATAAGAAGGCTTGATTCTAGCCGAGATCGCCGGGCGGGGTTTCCACCGCGCCCGGCGTCCGGCGAACCCTGTCAGTACACTTCGGGATTCGGGTCCGTGCGTTCCATTTCCAGCGACGCGGCCAGGAGGGCCAGGCGCGCCACCACGCCATACACATAGAAGCGGTTCGGCGCGGCCGTGCCCGGCTTGGCCTTCAGGTCCGGCACCGCATGCTGCTGGGCAAACGCCAGCGGCACATACTGCGAGCCGGGCGCGTTCAGGTTCTGGTCCACGCCCTTCTCCGCATGCACGCGGTAGAAGCCGCCCACCACATAGCGGTCGATCATGTAGACCACCGGCTCGGCCACCGCATCCTTGATGCTTTCAAAGGTGGGCACGCCTTCCTGGATGATCACGTCGGTGACCAGCTGGCCATCCTTGACGATCGACATCTTGTCGCGCTGCTTGCGCGACAGGTCGCGCACTTCGCTGGCGTCGCGCACCGTCATGATGCCGGTGCCGTACGTGCCCGCGTCGGGCTTGACGATCACGAACGGCTTTTCCTTGATGCCATATTCCTTGTACTTCTTGCGGATCTTGGCCAGCAGCACGTCGACGCTGGCGGCCAGCGCATCTTCGCCCTCGCCTTCCTGGAAATTGACGTCGCTGCACTTGGCATGGAACGGGTTCAGCATCCATGGATCGACATCGATCATCTTGCCGAATTTTTTCACCACTTCGTCGTAGGCCGTGTAGTGGTTGCTCTTGCGGCGCAGGGCCCAGCCCGCATGCAGGGGCGGCAGCAGGCTCTGTTCATGGATATTCTGCAGGATGTCGGGAATGCCGTCCGACAAATCGTTGTTCAGCAGGATGGTGCACGGATCGAAATCCTTCAGCCCCAGGCGGCGCCCATTGTTCAGGCGCACCAGCGGCTCGATCACCAGCATATTGCCATCCGGCAGGGCCAGCGGCGTCGGCTGGGTGATCTCCGGCGACCAGGAGCCGAAGCGCACATGCAGGCCCGTCTGGCGGAAGATCTGCATCAGGCGCGCCACGTTCTGCAGGTACTGCGGCGTGGTGTTGTGCAATTCCGGCACGATCAGCAGGTTGCGGGCGTCCGGGCAATACTTGTCGATCGCGGCCATCGCGGCCTGCACCGACAGCGGCAGCATTTCCGTGGCCAGGTTGTGAAAGCCGCCGGGGAACAGATTGGTGTCGACAGGCGCCAGCTTGTAGCCGGCGTTGCGCAGGTCGACCGAGCAATAGAACGGTGGCGTATGCTCCTGCCACTCCATGCGGAACCAGCGCTCAATGGCCGGCGTCGCGGCCAGAATCTTTTTTTCGAGGTCGAGCAGCGGTCCGGTCAGGGCCGTGACGAGATGGGGAACCATAGTTACATCCTTAAAATATGTGCAATATTCAGAAAAGCACACAGAACTGCCGACTATATTACCGTGTAAGTATCCCAAATCGGGGCGAAAGCCTTGTTTTAAAGACCTTTTCCATTCCCTGGACGAAAAAAAGGCGCCTCGATGAGGCGCCTTTCCGGCAAAACAAACTCAGAACATCATGTATCAGTTGTGATAGGCCTGCTCGCCGTGGCTCGTGATGTCCAGGCCTTCGCGCTCTTCTTCTTCCGGTACGCGCAGGCCGATGACGATATCGACCAGTTTGTAGGCGATCACGGACACCACAGCCGACCAGATAATGGTGGTGCCGACCGCTTGCGCCTGGACCCAGACCTGATGGCCGATCGAATACGGATCGGTCGAGATCTTGTTGGTGACATAGTCGAAGATGCCCTGGCCGCCCAGTTGTGGCGCAGCAAACACTCCGGTCAGGATGGCACCCAGGATGCCGCCCACGCCATGCACGCCGAACACGTCGAGCGAATCATCGGCGCCGATCAGGCGTTTCAGGCCCGTCACGCCCCACAGGCAGACGATACCGGCCAGCAGACCGATGACCAGGCCGCCCATCGGGCCGACAAAACCGGCCGCAGGGGTGATCGCTACCAGGCCGGCAACCGCGCCGGAAGCGCCGCCCAGCATCGAAGGCTTGCCTTTGGTAATCCATTCGCCGAAGACCCACGACAGCGTGGCGGCAGCGGTGGCCAGCATGGTGTTGACGAACGCCAGGGCAGCCAGGTCGCCAGCTTCCATCGAGGAACCGGCATTGAAACCGAACCAGCCCACCCACAGCAGGGATGCGCCAACCATGGTCATCGTCAGCGAGTGTGGCGCCATCGATTCACGGCCGTAACCGACGCGTTTGCCAATCATGATCGCGCCAACCAGGCCGGCCACAGCGGCGTTGATGTGCACCACGGTGCCGCCGGCAAAGTCCAGCGCGCCTTTTTGCCAGATCCAGCCGGCTTTGGCCGCTTCCGAAGCGGCGGTGGCAGCATCGGTAATCAGGTCAGGGCCGGTCCAGAACCACACCATGTGGGCCGCTGGCAGGTAGGCAAACGTGAACCACAGCACAACGAAAGCCAGCACGGCGGAGAACTTGGCGCGCTCGGCAAAGGCGCCGACGATCAGTGCGCAGGTAATGGCGGCAAACGTGCCCTGGAAGGCGACGAAGACGAATTCAGGAATGACCACGCCCTTGCTGAAGGTAGCGGCGACGGCAAACGTGCCGGTGGCAGGATCCCAGATGCCGTTCAGGAAAGCGCGGGCAAAGGTACCGTAGAACGCGTTGCCTTCAGTGAACGCCAGCGAGTAGCCATAGATGCACCACAGCACGACCACCAGCGAAAACACCATGAACACTTGCATCAGTACCGACAGCATGTTCTTGGAACGGACCAGGCCACCGTAGAACAGGGCCAGGCCAGGTATCGTCATCAGGATCACCAGGATGGCGCAGACCATCATGAAACCGGTGTCGCCCTTGTTGGGGACCGGTGCGGGTGCGGCGGCGGCAGGTGCGGCGGCGGCCGGCGCGGCAACTTCAGCAGCAGCCGGCGCTGGCGCGGCAGCGGGCACGGCCAATGGTGCGACTTCCGGCGTGGCGACGGCGGCCGTGGTAGCGGCAGCAGCTTCCGGTTTCGGTGCATCGGCAAAGCTTGGCGCTGACACGCCAAATGCAAACAGACAGGCAACCCCAGCTAATAATTTTGTTATATTTTTACGCATCAATATTCCCCTTAGAGCGCTTCGTTGCCGGTTTCGCCGGTGCGGATGCGGATGACTTGTTCCAACGTGGTCACGAAAATCTTGCCATCGCCGATTTTACCGGTACGCGCGGCACCCTCGATCGCTTCGATGGCCTGGTCGACGATGGCGTCATCGACGGCGGCTTCGATCTTGGTTTTTGGCAGGAAATCGACCACATACTCGGCGCCACGGTACAGTTCCGTGTGGCCTTTCTGACGGCCAAAACCCTTCACTTCCGTGACCGTAATGCCTTGCACATTGATAGCCGACAAGGCTTCGCGCACCTCGTCCAGCTTGAACGGTTTAATGATTGCGGTAATCATTTTCATGGCAGTCTCGCTTAAAAAGTTTTGGAAACAGTCAGTACCAGGCCGGTTTTCGCCAGGTTCTTGCCATTCGGCGCGAAGGCATCGATATTGGCCTTGACTGCGGCCAGGGCGACCGTGGCCATGCCGAAGTCCTTGGTCACTCCGATCTTGTAATCGGTATAGCTGGCGGTCTTGTTGTGTTCCACGTTCTGGCGGCCCACGTGCACGTTGAACATGTAGCCATCCTGGACTTCCACATTGGCGCCCAGATCCCAGTAGCCGCTGTTTTTGCTGTCAGGCACGCCGAACAGGTTGGTGGTGGCGTGCGAGTATTTGGCGTAGACAGGACCGAAGCCGATCTGTCCATACACTTCGAAAGTATTGGCGTTGGTGCTCAGGCCATTCGATGGGTAGAAGTAGTACAGGCCGCCTACGTCATAGGTAAAACCGTTCTTGATTTCGCCACGTTTGCCAGCATAGACATCCCACTCGATATTGGTGTCGCCGCCGCCATCCTTGATCCATTTGATGCTCGACAACCAGGTACCCACATACAGGCCGGTCGGGTTATTGGTGTAGTCGGCACCCCCGCTGACGGCTGGCTTCAGACGGCTTTGTGATACACCACGGAAACGGTAGTCAGTGGTCAGCGCCACGTTGTAGCTCACGACGTTATCTGGCACGGCTTCGGCAACAGCAGGTACTGCGGCAGTTTCCTGGGCCATTGCGCTTCCGCACAAAGCGGACACGGCAAATGCCAACGCAGCTGCTACAGTCATGTTCTTGGACAGATTCTTCATGGCGGTTCCCTTTTATTGAACTTTTAAAGCGGTTGAGGTTTAAAATCTGGTCTGGCGATCACAAAGCGTTCATCTACTCTTTAGCAGAATACGTGCCAGCCAGATTGCCACCTTGTCAGCTGTATTTCTGTCCATACATACTCTGAAAGCCGCTGAAAATGCGGCACTGGACGGCAAAGACGTGATGAAGCGCCCATATTCGCACCACATTAAAGCTGACGTGCACCGCAATGGTGCGATGCATATGCAGTACCACTAAGGACATACCATGGACATGAATACTTTCTTTAACGATTTACAAGGCAAGATCCACCAGGCCATTGAAAACTCGCCGGCCAAGGACATCGAAAAGAACGTGAAGTCGATGATGACGCAGGGCTTCGCCCGCCTGGACCTGGTCACGCGCGAGGAATTCGATATCCAGACGCAAGTGCTGGCCAAGACACGCGCCAAGCTGGACGCGCTGGAACTGCGCGTCATCGAACTGGAAGCGCGCCTGAACGAGGGCAAAACGCTGTAATTTCAGGTTTGCCGGGATGCGTTCTTGCTGGCGCATCTCAAACGCCATGCCGGATCACCGGCTAGACTGATCGAGTCCGCGCCTGCGGTACGGGAGATCAGATGAGCCTGGCAGTCCTGAAAAGCCGCGCGCTGGCCGGCATGGAAGCCCCCGAGGTGAACGTTGAAGTTCACCTGGCCAATGGCCTGCCGTCGTTTACCGTTGTCGGCCTGCCCGATACGGAAGTCAAGGAATCGCGCGACCGCGTACGGGCCGCCCTGCAGAACTGCGGTTTCGACATGCCCGCCCGGCGCATCACGGCCAACCTGGCACCGGCGGATTTGCCGAAAGAATCCGGCCGCTTCGACCTGCCGATTGCCCTCGGCATCCTGGCCGCCTCCGGCCAGCTGCCGGGAGAACAGCTGCATCGCTATGAATTTGCCGGCGAGCTGTCCCTGTCGGGCCAGCTGCGCCCCATCCGTGGCGCGCTGGCCATGACGTTTGCCATGCAGCGCAGCAAGAGCGGTACGCCGCGTTCCTTTATCCTGCCGCAGGCGAATGCCGATGAAGCGGCACTGGTGGCCGACGCCAGCATTTTTCCAGCGCACAGCCTGCTGGAAGTGTGTGCCCATTTTGCGGCGCGCGACCAGTGCGCGGCGCTGCAGCGGCACCAGCCAGCCCTGCCGCAAGCCGATTTTTCCTATCCCGACTTTGCGGACGTGCAAGGACAACAGCATGCGCGGCGCGCCCTCGAAGTGGCCGCCGCCGGTGGCCACAGCCTGCTGATGGTGGGTCCGCCAGGCGCCGGCAAGACCATGCTGGCCAGCCGTTTTCCCGGCATCCTGCCACCGATGAGTGACGACGAAGCGCTGGAATCGGCGGCCGTGCATTCGCTGGGCGGCAGCTTCAAGGTGGAAAACTGGAAGCGGCGACCTTACCGGGCGCCCCATCAGACGGCGTCCGGCGTGGCCCTGGTCGGTGGCGGCAATGTGCCGCGTCCCGGTGAAATTTCACTGGCCCATTGCGGCGTGCTGTTTCTCGATGAAATCGCCGAATTCGACCGCCGGGTACTGGACGTGCTGCGCCAGCCGATGGAATCGGGCCTGATCACCATCTCGCGTGCCGCCAGGCAAGCCGAGTTTCCGGCAAGGTTTCAACTGATCGCCGCCATGAATCCCTGCCCCTGCGGCTATCTGGGACACGCGTCCGGCCGCTGCCGCTGCACGCCGGATGCCGTGCTGCGCTATCACAGCCGCCTGTCCGGTCCGCTGCTCGACCGTATTGACCTGCAGATCGAGGTGGCCGCCATGCCGCCCGCACTGCTCGGCGCGCAGGCCAAACCCGGCGAAAGCACGGCAGCGATCGCGGCGCGCGTGTCGGCCGCGTTCGCCGTTCAACTGGCGCGCCAGGGTAAGGCCAACCATCGCCTCGGCAATAATGAAATTGCCCTGCACTGCCAGCTTGACCAGGCCGGCGAGCAGCTGCTGCATGGCGCCATGCTGCGCCTGCACTGGTCCGCGCGCACCTACCACCGGGTCTTGCGCGTGGCGCGCAGCATTGCCGACCTGGCCGGCAGCGCGACCATTGCACACGCTCATATTGCCGAGGCCATCCAGTACCGGCGCGTGCTGCGAGAGACCTAGAACTGCCAACGTGCGCGATTGCATACGGCCGGCAGCACTGCTACCATCGGCTGATGAAAAAAACATCATTCGCCACTGCGCTGGGCATGCTTGCCATCACCTTGCTGTTATCCGCGTGCAGCCCCCAATTCGACTGGCGTGACTATCGCAGTCCCGACGCGCAGTTTACAGCGCTGTTTCCGGGCAAGCCGTCCGTGCTGACGCGCGAGATCAATCTCGATGGCAAGAAAGTCAGCCTGACCATGACCGCCAGCGAAGCTGAAGGCAACACTTTTGCCATCGGCAGCGCAACGCTGGCCAGCGCCGAACAGGCGCAAGCCGCCTTGCCTGCGATGAAAACAGCCTTGCTCAACAATATCAAGGGCACGGTGCGCAGCGAAAAATCAGCAGTCGCCGCCAGCAGCACGCCGGCCGGCACGCGCCAGAAAAGCAGTCTGAGCATCGAAGCGACGGGGTCGCAGAATGGCAAGCCAGTCTTGCTGGTGGGACGCTTCGTGGCGCTGGACAAGCGCATCTTCCAGATCGTCATCGTGGGGCAGGAAAGCAAGTTGTCGCGCGAAAATATCGAGACCTTCATGGACTCGGTCAAACTGCAGTAATTTACTTATATTGCTTAGCGCGGACTTAAAGCTGTGGCCTGTGCCCTTGTAAATAAGTGTCCTGTCCAACACATGTTGCTATCCGGCTTGCAGACGCCCTGTGGAAAAATCCAAGTCGTGATATGGTTTCATGACTAACAACAAGAATTCAGAAAGCCTATTATGTTGATCTCATTCAAATCCAAATCGTCCCCTGAAGTGCTGATGTACCAGGAACATGCGCAGCGCATCCTCGACATCCTGCACAAGAGCCCGACGCGCGGCGTCATCACGCCGGCCGAAGCCGGCCATGCGCTGGAATTGTTGGAAAAAGAAGTCGCCGAGACCAGGCTGCATCCGGAAAACGACATCGAACACGATGTGCATACCCCGGAAACCCTGGAAGACGGCGAATCGGGCGAGCACGCGCGCGCGCAAAAAGTCCATTTCTCGCAGCGTGCCTTCCCCTTGATGGAAATGCTGCGCTCGGCCAAGGCCGAAGGCGAAAGCATTATCTGGGGCATCTGATACCGCAGCAGAAAGCAATGGACGAAAAAAAACCCCGCGCATGCGGGGTTTTTTCATATAACAAGCCTGACGATAACCTACTTTCACACTGGTTGCAGCACTATCATCGGC
>NZ_DAMAGB010000077.1:0-534 GCF_031995485.1 Janthinobacterium sp. | reverse complement strand
TGTTCGGGATGGGAAGGGGTGGGACCAACTTGCTATGGTCATCAGGCATAACTTTTTCAACAGCCTGCTCCCAGCGGGGCAGCAAACCATCTGATCTGAGGAGGCGAATTATATAGCAATTTGCCTCGATCAAGTAACAAAACTTGCCGGTTTCAAGGAATAAAAAGGCATATTCGATGCCGGCACGGTCGGCCGCAGCAACCATGTTGTCGGATTACGGCCTCGGCGGCCCCTCCTGATCCGACTTCCACATTGTCATTGGCGCCAACGGTGTTATCGGATTACGCTGCGCTAATCCGATCTGCGCAGCGGTTGACGCCGGTGGTGGTGATGTCGGATGAAGCGGCCGCAGGCCCGTCATCCGACAACACCTGCGGCTCCAAACGACGCCAACCATGTTGTTGAATTACGCTGCGCTCATCCGACCTGCGCAGCGGTTGACGCCGGTGGTGGTGATGCCGGATGACGCGGCCGCACATGACCGTAGGTCGGATTAGGCCGCAGGCCGTAATCCGACACCACCCGCAGCTTCAA
>NZ_DAMAGB010000076.1:0-16896 GCF_031995485.1 Janthinobacterium sp. | reverse complement strand
AAAGCTTGCTCAGGGCCACCTTGGGCATGTTCCCCCATCTGTCGGTGACATAGCCTTTGTAACGATCACAAGTACGGTTGTTTCATATGATGAAATCAATTAGTGTGATCATGGTAGGAGTGGAAGTGGAAATAGTAATCTTTGCACCTTTTTCTATAAGAGTACGGATCAAAGCCAGCGCGTCGTTCACATCGAGCTTCAGCAACGAATCCTGAAGTGAAGAATTGACAGCTTCCACCAACTCGGCCAATGCCATTGAATCTCCACAGCGCCATAGCGCATGGACGATGGCCACTTCTTTTTTGGTTAACACGACGCTGCAGCTCGCAAATGCGGTGGCAAAGCCTGCGATGAGGCCGGCTGTGCCCGACAGGCTGGAAAGTCCGGAAGCAATTCCGTTAATTGCCGTGAAGACCGCGGAAATCAGGCCAAGAATATTCAGATGTTGAGCACCAACTACTACACCAATATTTCCCGGAAAAATAGTCACTGCCGAGCGTGTGACCTCTGGAAAAATAACATTTGCCTGATCAATGAATATTCTTCTTTCAGCGATAAGAATAGACATTGCTATATCTGCAGTGTGCGCTTGCTTGTTTATTGAAAGTAGCGAAGAGTGGGTCAACGTAAAAATGAGCTGTTTTTGTTCAGGGTTCACTGATGTTTACCTTCATTTGTTTAACTTGGCGTAGATAGTGTCTGTAGCCTCGCAATGGTCGAGAAATTATGGCGCATTGCGATCAAATTGAAAATATCGTTCAAAAAATGAAATGCCGCCCGGTGCGGCATCGAGCGGCATTTCATTCAACGTAAACCTCAACAACCATTACTGGTCAGAACGTCGCCTTGAGCTGCACGCCATAGGTGCGCGGTTCGTTGACGATGCCGGTCAGGTTGTCGAAGTCGATCGCGCCCAGGGCCTGCACCTGGTTGGTGATATTGCGGCCATACGCGGACAGCTCATACCGGTCCCATTTGTAGCCCACGCGCAGGCCGCCTTCCAGCAATTCCTTGGCCTTGTATTCCTTGGCCTCGTACAGGAAGAAGTTGTAGCTGGTGCGGTAGGCCCAGTCGGTGTAGGCGTAGAACTCGCCGTTGGCAACCGGGATGCTGTATTTCAGCGTGAAGTTGCCCTGCCATTCCGGTGCGCGCGGCAGCGGGTTGCCGTCGATATAGGCGGTGCCGGCAAACGGGCCGCGCGGATCGGTAACGGTACAGCCGCTGGCGGCATTGTTGCTGGCGTTGCCGCAGCTTTGCACGAACAGGCTCTTGTCCTGGATCTCGGTGTGGTTGTAGCTGCCGCCCAGGGTCATGCTCCAGGCATCGCTGAGGTTGGCCTGGAAGTCCAGTTCCACGCCGCGGCCGATCGCCTTGTCGGCGTTGATCAGCTGGTTCATGTTGACGGCGCCGCTACCGGCGGTCAACTGCTTGTCTTTCACCCGGTACTGGAATACGGCCAGGCTCAGGCGCGCGCGCTTGTCGAACAGATCCTGCTTGATGCCGGCCTCGACCGACAAGGCTTTCTCGGAATCGGCAAACGACGGACGGTCGGCCAGGCCGTTCAGGCGGCCCTGCATCGACGGCGCGCGGTAGCCGGTGGCGACGCGCGCATAGGCGTTGGTCGACGGCGTCAGCACATACGTGCCGCTCAGGTCCCAGCTGATATTGTGCGAGGTATCGTTCAGGTAGAACGGTCCTGCCGTGGTCGCTTCCACGCGCTTGGCCGAAAAATCCTTTTCGTCGCGCGTGTAGCGCACGCCGGCGCGCAGTTTCAGCGCGTCCGACACCGTGTAGTTGAGCGAGCCGAAGGCCGCATACGATTTTGAACTCTGGTTCTGGGTGGCGTAGTTCGGGCTTTGCGGATTGCCTGGGGCCACGCTGTCAAACGCGATGCTGTCGATCTGGATGTCTTCCTTGAAGTAGAACAGGCCGCCGATCCATTGCAGCGGACCCTTTGCGCTCGATTCGGCGCGGAATTCCTGCGAGATCTGCTTGTGGTTCGGGATCACGTCGGCCGTTTCCACCACGAACGGAATAAAGCCCGGGCCCATCGGCGGCGCATACACGGCGCCATAGCCGCCGTCGACGTCGGCGCGGCTGAAGAAGTCGAGCTTTTCATAGCCGGTGATCGAGTGCAGGGTCACGCCCGGCAGGTCCCATTTCAGGCGCATGCTGCCGCCCTTGGTTTTCAGGTGCTGGCGGTTGATGCCGTCGGTCGGGTAGTTGTCGTAGTCGAAGCCGTCGACCAGGTCGTTCGTGCCTTGCTTGAGGATATTGGCGCGAAACAGGGTGGCGGTGCCGTCGAGGTTGCGCGCATGCACGTTGAACAGGGCGCTGAAGTCGCGTGTCGGCTGGACCAGCACCTGCAGGCGGCCGGCGCTGTCTTCGTAGCCTTCGAAGTCGCGCGTGCCAGTGGCGCGCGGATTGTGCACGCGGTCGTCGCGGCGCTGGGTCTGGCCGGAAAAGCGCAGCGCCACCGTGTCGCTGACGGGCACGTTGAACGCGCCTTCCACATTCTTCATGCCATCCTTGCCGAAGCCACCGCTCAGGTAGCCTTCGGTCCTGAAGACAGGTTTTGCGGAGTCGAACTTGATCACGCCGGCCGGCGAGTTGCGGCCGAACAGGGTGCCTTGCGGACCACGCAGCACTTCCACCTGGTCGGCGTCGAACACGGGAAAGCCTTTCAGCATGGCGTTTTCCATTACCACGTCGTCCATCACCAGGCCGACCGGCTGCGAGGCGTTCAGGTCGAAGTCGGTATTGCCCAAGCCGCGGATATAAAAGCGCGGGAAGGTGCGGCCGTAGTCGGATTCAACCGAAACGCTGGGCGAGCGGCTGTTGAGGAAGCGGATGTCGGCGCCGCCGGCCGTCAGCACGTCGAGCTTTTCGCCTTTCAGGGTGGCGATCGACATCGGCACGTCCTTGATGTTTTCAGCGCGGCGCTGGGCGGTGACGATCACGGTTTCCAGCTGGCCGGCGGTGGCGGCGGGAGGCGTGTCGGTGGCAGCTGTTGCCGCAGTGTCCTGCGCCATGGCCTGCAAGGGGAAAGCGGCAGTGATTGCCAGGGCGATCAAGGTGCGGCGTACCATGGCTGCGTGCGGTGTCATCATCAAACGGCTCCTGTTTCTGCGATTATGTGTGGTTAGTTGCGGGTGGTGGAAATGCTGGTGTGAAACGGTGACTGAAAGTCATGCTAGCACGGAAAGTTTTGCCATTCAGGCCATTTCGACCGCAGATAATTCATATCAAATTCCTCTGAATCCGCCAGCAAATTCGTATTTGTCGTTGCCGGGCAGGTAGCGCATAGTGGGGAGCCGATGCGGCTGCGCGCCATGCCGGCAAGCGCCAGACAGCCCGCCAGATCGGGTTCTGGCGATGAAATCGCGGCCGCCAGCGAAGCGAAAAAACAACAGTGGGCCATGACCAACACTGCGCCACCGTGTTGTTGCAGCGCCACATGCTCCTGTCTTGAAAGCCGCTCGCTGGCAGCGCTGGCCCCGCGCAGAGACCATCCATGGCTAAGTAGTGGCCACTCAGCACACCCGCATCGCTTGGCGTAGAATATGAAATAATTTCACCAAAGAAATTATATTTCTCCTATGTCAATTCCTTCTCTCACTCCATTCACGCCGGTTCCCGCCAGCAGCATCAAGCTGTCCGAACTGATCGCCGCCCTCAGCCAGGCGCTCGACATCACCGAGGGCCAGCCGGAAGGGCATTGCATCCGCTGCTGCTGGATCGGCATGCATGTGGGCCGCGAGATCGGCATGAGCGACGATGACTTGTGGAATTTGTATTACACCTTGCTGCTGAAAGACCTCGGCTGCAGCAGCAATGCGGCGCGCATCTGCGAGCTGTATCTGACGGACGACCTGGCGTTCAAGCAGGATTTCAAGACAGTGGGTGACAGCCTGCCGCAGGTATTGAAATTCGTGCTCAAGCACACCGGCCTGAAAGCGGGGCTGGCCGAGCGCTTCCGCGCCGTGATGACGATACTGCGCGACGGGCCGCAAATCGCCCAGGACCTGATCGCCACGCGCTGCCAGCGCGGCGCCGACATTGCGCGCCTGCTGCGTTTTCCGGAAAGCGTGGCGGCCGGCATCTACAGTCTCGACGAGCATTTCAATGGACAGGGCAAGCCGGACAGAGTGGCCGGCGCGGCGATCCCCATGTTCTCGCGCATCGCACTGATGGCACAGGTAATCGATGTATTTCATACGGCCGATGGCAGCCGGGCGGCGCGCGCCGAAGTGCGGCAACGGGCCGGCAGCTGGTTCGATCCCCAACTGGTGACGGCGTTCGAGCGGGTGGCCGGGTCGAGCGACTTCTGGTCCATGCTGCGTTCTGAAAACATCGGCGCCGCCGTGTCGGCGCTGGAGCCGGCCGCGCGCGTGGTGCCGGTCGACGAAGATTACCTCGACGATATTGCCGCCGCGTTTGGCCAGGTGGTCGACTCGAAAAGCCCGTACACGAGCGGCCACAGCGAGCGGGTGGCGTTGTACACCGACATGATCGCCGAGGCGATGGGCATGACGCTGGAGCGGCGCCGCTGGCTCAAGCGCGGCGCCTTGCTGCATGACGTGGGCAAGCTCGGGGTCAGCAATAGCGTGCTCGACAAGGCAGGCAAGCTCGACACCGACGAATGGCTGGCGGTGCAGCAGCATGCCGGCTACACGGAAAAAATCCTGTCGCGCATCGACGCGTTTGCCGAACTGGCCATCGTGGCGGCTGCCCATCATGAGCGCCTCGACGGCAAGGGCTATCCGCGCGGCCTGAAAGATGCCGACATTTCGCTCGAAACACGGATCATCACCACCGCCGACATCTTTGACGCGATCACGGCCGACCGTCCTTACCGCGGACCGATACCGATCCCGAAGGCGCTCGATATCATGGCCGAGACGGTCGGCACGGCCATCGACGCCCAGTGTTTCGAGGCGCTCAAGGCGGCACTGGAGCGCCTGCCGGAGCTGACCGCCACCGTTGCCACTGCCGCCATGGTGCCGGCAACTCCCATGTCGGAGCCGCTCCCGGTTCCGGTCCCGTCTGGCGTGCCGCTGGCGGCATAAGCCTGCTTAAATGGGAAACGCGCCCGCGCCCGAGACGTTGAGGCTGGCGACCTTGTCGCTGGAAAAATATTTGACCTGTCCCAGGCCGATCGTGTAACTGCCTTCGCCCAGCGGGGCAATCGGCCCCGTCAGTTTTTCGCCATTGACCAGCGTTACTACCCACGGCGTGCTCGCCGTCTTGCCCGCGTGGGCCAGTGCTTGTTGTACCAGATCCGACATGCTGCCTCCGATGGAAGGTTGAAAATCAGATCATAGCAGCGTACGTCAAATTCATGCGTCGGCCAGGTTTTTCGGCAGCGCCACCGAGGTCAGCTTCCAGTGCCACAGGCCTTCACGGCTCAGCGTCAGTTCGCCGATGCGGCTGCGGCTATGGGCGCGCTGGACCACCACGCGGTCCCAGGCGATGTAATGCAATGTATAGGCGGGCAGGGTGTTGCGCTGGCGACCGCTGATATCGCTGAGCTTGCCTGCCGGCGTTTCGTAGCGGGCATTCAGTTTCATCAGGGCGACGATACCGTCGGGCATCAGCATGGTGTCGAGCAGCGGATCGACAATGGCGGGATTGATGCCAGCTGGCACTTCCGGTTGCGAGAACAATGTACGCAACTGGCTGCCGAGGCTGTCGCGCAGACGGCTGCGGTCGATATGGGTGGCCAGCGCCTCGGTATCTTGCGTCATCGTCGCCGCGCGAATCTGGTTCATCGCGAAATACGGCGTGCCATAGAACAGGCCGGCCAGGGCAGCGAGCGCCACGATCGCGAAAAAGATACCTTTTTTCATCTGCAATCTCTCTTATGAAGAGCTGGCATCTTACATAATATTTCCTTAAGTCAATATAGATTTTCCAATAATATTTTGCTCTGGATCAAGTGGCTGTAGTTATGCATTGCCTGGAAGACATTGCTATAAATCGACCGGCAGCGTGATATCTGCCAGCTGCCAGTCCCATACGCCGCGGCGGCGCAGCACGAAGGCGCTGGCGGCTTCCCTGGCGCCTTTGCGCCGCAGCACCACCTCATTCCACGAACGGTAGGACAGGCCAAAATCATGGCGCTCGCCATCGGCTCCCTGCTTGCCATGCAGGATCAGCACCGTCAGCCCCGGCGGCGAGACGATGGTCTCTACCATCTCCTTCAGGTCGTCTTTGCTGCCCGCCTCGCCGGCCGCGCGCAGCTGCCTGGCCACGCTGGTGCGCAGTGCCGGCAGGTCGGCCTGCTGCGCCAGCATGGCGCTGCGCACCGATTTGGCGGCAATGCTGATGCGGTACATGGCGATATACGGGCTGACGTAGGTGAGGCCGACGGCGGCGACGGTAAAAATTGCCGCGACGGCGTGCTTTCTTTTCATGGTCTGGGTGTGGGGATGATGGGGCCGCCGTGATTTTACCCGGTGAGGCCAGGCAGATGGTGTAGCATGCGAGCCGGCGCGCCCCATCGCGCCGTACTATTGAGGACAACCATGACTATCATTATCAACGAGGTGCTGCAGTCGTATGTCGATCCGCTGACCGACAGCGAATACGCCGCGCTCGAGCGCAGCCTGCTGGCCGAAGGCTGCCGCGACGCGCTGGTGCTGTGGAACGACGTGCTGATCGACGGCCACAACCGCTACGCCATCTGCCGCAAGCACCATATCGACTTCAGGACCATCCAGAACACCAGCTTCGAGTCGCTCGATGACGTGATGCTGTGGATGATCGACAATCACCTGGCGCGCCGCAGCGTGTCGGACTTCCAGCGCGGCGTGCTGGCGCTGCGCAAAAAGGAAATCGTTGCCGCGCGCACTCCCGCGTTTGCCAGCGATGCCGATGCACCGGAAGGCGAGAGCGCGCCGAAGCCGGCCATGAGCACGCGCGAAGAGGTGGCCAAGGCGGCGCGCCTCTCCAGCAACCAGATCAGCCAGATCGAAAAGATCCAGAAGGCGGCCACGCCGGAGCTGGTGGAGGCGGTGCGCTCGGGCACGATCTCGATCAATGCGGCAGCGACCGTCGCGTCCCTGCCCCAGGAAGAGCAGGTGGCGGCAGTGGCCGGTGGCAAGAAGCTGTTGCGCCAGGCCGCCAAGGAAATCCGCGAACAGCGCGCCGCCACGCGCACGCCGCGCGAGCCCAAGGTTCCCCATGTGTCGCAGGATACGCCCGAGACGGGCAGCGAGCCGTGGGCAGAGCAGGCGCCGAGCGAAGTGGAGCGCCTGCGCGGCGAGCTGGCCAGCATGAAACAGCGCGTGGCACAGCTGCAGGCGGAAAATGTGGAGTTGAGTCAACGGATTGCGGCGTTGATTGATGGGTCGTGATGTTTGTTGGCCTTGACAGCGGCGGCTCCACCTCATCCGGCTTGCGCTGCTGATTGATGTCAACAATATGTCGGATTACGCTGCGCTAATCCGACCTACGCTGCTCGGGCAGGTCGGATTAGCGCGCAAGCGCGTAATCCGACAATCACCGTATCAAATGGCAGCCAACGCCGTGCGCAAATCGTGGCGCAGCAGCGTAGGTCGGATTAGCGGCTGCAAGCCGCGTAATCCGACGATCCCACCTTAAATCGCGTCGAGCGCCGTGCGCAAATCGTGGCGCAGGTCTTCCAGGTCCTCGATCCCTACCGACAAACGGATCAGGGCGTCGCCGATGCCCAGGCTGGCGCGCTGTGCGGCAGGGATGCTGGCATGCGTCATCAGGGCAGGGTGCTCGATCAGGCTTTCCACGCCGCCCAGGCTTTCCGCCAGTGCAAACACCTCGCAGGTTTCCAGGAAACGGCGCGCACCGGCCAGGTCGGTATCGAGCTCGATCGAGATAATGCCGCCGAAGCCATCCATCTGTCGCTGCGCCAGTGCATGCTGCGGATGCGACGCCAGGCCCGGATAAAACACTTTTTTCACTTCCTTCTGCTGCTCCAGCCACTGCGCCAGTGCCAGCGCGCTCTTGCAATGGCGCTCCATGCGGATCGCCAGCGTTTTCACGCCGCGCAGCGCCAGGAAGCTGTCGAACGGGCCGGCGATCGCCCCCACCGAGTTCTGCAGGAAGCCCAGCTGCTCGCGCCATTCCGCCTGCCGTTCTTCGGCGCCGACGATGGCGATGCCGCCGATAATGTCCGAGTGGCCGTTCAGGTATTTGGTGGTCGAATGCACCACGATATCGAAACCATGCTCCAGCGGGCGCTGCACCAGCGGGCTGGCAAAGGTATTGTCGGCCACGGCGATAATGCCGCGCTCGCGGCAAATGTCGGCAATCGCGCGCAGGTCCGCCAGTTTCAGCATCGGGTTGGTCGGCGTTTCGACCCACACCATTTTCGTTTCAGGGCGCAGCGCAGCCAGCAGGTTTTCCGGATTCGTCAGGTCGACATAGCTGAATTCATGGCCGGCTGAACGGCGGCGCACGCGCTCGAACAGGCGATACGTGCCGCCGTACATATCGTCGCCGGCGACGATATGGCTGCCCGCATCGAGCAGTTCCAGCACCGACGAGATCGCGGCCAGGCCGGAAGCAAACGCAAACGCGGCGCTGCCGCCTTCAAGATCGGCCACGCAGCGCTCCAGCGCCCAGCGCGTGGGGTTGTGCGAGCGGCCGTAGTCGAGGCCCTTGTGCACGCCGGGGCTTTCCTGCACAAAGGTGGAGGTGGCGTAAATCGGCGGCATGATGGCGCCCGTCGAGGGGTCGGGCGACTGGCCGGCGTGGATGACGCGCGTGGCCAGGTGGCTCTTGCGGATGGATTCTTTGCTCAAGATAAAGTCCTGCGTAAGTGGTTGAGAAGGTCGAAGCGCGTGATCAGGCCATAGAACAAGGCATCGTCGGCGACCACGGCTGTCAGGCCCCGGTCCAGCGTGGCGCGCAGGGCGGCGAGGCCGGCCGACGGCGCCAGGGTTTCGATCTGGGTGGTCATGGTGTCGCCGACCAGGCCAGCGAAATGCGCGGCGTCGCCCGAGACGTGCAGCAGCAGGTCCGATTCGTCGAGGATGCCGACCAGCTTGCCCGCATCGATCACCGGCAATTGCGCCAGGTCGCTGGCGCGCATGCGGTTGAAAGCCGTGAGCAGGGTGTCGCCGGGCGCCACGCTGACCACGTCGCCTTCGTCGAAGCGGCGCCCGATCAGGTCGCGCAGGTCGCCCGACACGGCGCGCTGCAGCAGTCCCTGGTCGCGCATCCAGCCGTCGTTGTAGACCTTGGACAGATAGCGCGTGCCGGTGTCGCAGACAAACGTGACGACGCGTTTTGGCGCGGTCTGTTCGCGGCAGTATTTGAGGGCGGCGGCCAGCAGCGTGCCGGTCGACGAGCCGCCCAGGATGCCTTCAGCCAGCAGCAGGGCGCGCGCGCTGTCGAAGCTTTCCTGGTCGCTGATGGTATAGGCTTTCTTTACGCTGCCCATGTCGGCGATCGAAGGGATGAAGTCTTCGCCGATGCCTTCCACCGCCCATGAGCCGCTGGTGTCGGATACTTTGCCCGATTCGATGTATTCGGTCAGGATCGAGCCCTGCGGGTCGGCCAGCACGAATTCGAGCTTTGGCTGTGCCTTGCGGAAGTAGCGCGTCAGGCCCGTCAGCGTGCCGGACGAACCGACGCCGACCACGATGGCGTCCACGTCATGCCCGCTTTGCTCCCAGATCTCGGGGCCGGTGGTGGTTTCGTGCGCCAGCGGATTGGCCGGATTGTTGAACTGGTCGGCAAAGAAGGCGCCCGGCAGTTCGCGCGCCAGGCGCGCCGCATAGTCCTGGTAGTACTCGGGATGGCCCTTGCCCACGTCCGAGCGCGTGGTGTGCACTTCGGCGCCCAAGGCTTTGAGGTGCAGCACTTTTTCGGTCGACATCTTGTCGGGCACCACCAGGATCACGCGATAGCCCTTGATGCGCCCGACCAGCGCCAGGCCGATGCCGGTATTGCCGGCCGTCGCCTCGATGATCACGCCACCGGGCTGCAGGCGGCCGTCCGCTTCCGCCGCCTCGATGATGGACAGGCCGATACGGTCCTTGATGGAGCCGCCGGGATTTTGCGATTCGAGTTTCAGGAACAACTGGCACGGGCCAGTGTCGAGCCTGGTCACTTCGACCAGCGGGGTATTGCCGATCAGCTTGAACAGCGCCGGCGGGTGGGAGGGCGAGAGGGTGCTGCGGTCAGTACGGTCATTCATGATGGCTCCTGTCAGCGAAACGGCCGCACCGGATTGTGTCCAGTGCCGCCTTGCGTGCCGCGCAGTGTAGGCGCGGGCCCGGACGCTGCGAACGAATGTTTTAATGCTAGCTTATGCATTTTTCATCTATTGAAGACAAGTATTTGCGCCTCCAGTATGCACCGGCTGCCGCCAGGCTGTCGCAACGCTGTCAACGGACTTATAATGGCGCCTCGCGGAAACGCGATGGACGATATTCAGATAAAAACAGAAACAGGGCAGGCGGCGGTGGCAAAACTTTATTTCCGGTATTCCGCAATGAACGCGGGCAAGTCGACGGCCTTGTTGCAGGTCGCGCACAACTATGAAGAGCAGGGCCAGACAGTGCGCCTGTACACCGCCGCGATCGACAGCCGCTATGGCGTCGGCCGCGTCACGTCACGGCTGGGGCCGCAAAGAGTAGTCGATATTTTCGACGCCGACACCAACTTCCTGCTTGATATTCCGCAAGTTGCCTGCCTGCTGGTCGATGAAGCGCAGTTTCTCACCACCGGGCAAGTGCAGCAGCTGCACCAGCTGGCGCAGGTAAAAGGCGTGCCCGTCATCTGCTACGGCCTGCGCACCGATTTCAAGGGCGAACCGTTCCCCGGCTCGGCCTACCTGCTGGCGCTGGCCGACGATATCGAAGAGTTGAAGAACATCTGCACCTGCGGCAAGAAAGCCACCATGAATATCCGCGTCGACGAGCAGGGCCACCGCATCAAGGAAGGCGAGCAGATCAGTATTGGCGGGAATGAGTCGTATCGCCAGGCGTGCGGGCGCTGCTTCTATTCCTGAATGCTATTTTCCGCGACTGTCTTTTAATGCAGTCAATTTTTGCGAAAGCTTGGCCTTGAAATCGGCCAGTTGCGCTTCGCTCATGCTGAAAGTGGCATACCAGTCGATGTTGTCGTACATCGCATCTTCCGACATATGGCCGGAAAGCTCCCTGATGATGGCGTCGCATTCATCATCAAACACATGCATATTGAAATGAAGGATGTCTTTCAACGGGTGGTCGCCCGGGCCGCCTGCTGCCATAAGGATAGTTCCAGGATTGCTGTTGATCGGTTTCCGGCTGCTATTCGGTGACCGGCATGCCCACATCGGCATCGTCCGATAACGCCAGGTCGCCGCGCTCGAACGCGGCAAGAATTTCATTGGCCCGCGCCACATCGTGTTCCCGCACCAGCACGCGCGCGCCGCCGATGGCGTTGGCGAGCAGCATGTCGGCCTGCATGTGCTGGTCGTCCGTCAGCAGCACATCGACGCCCGCGGCGGCCAGGCAGCCGCGGATCACGTGGGCGTCGGTGGGGATCATCAGGCGGGCAATCAGAACGTAGTCGTCGTGCATGGTGTCTCCGGGTAGGGGCTGCAAATGCGCGGCCGTCGCGGCATCTTAGCATTGCCGGGCCGATCACACGCTTACAGCTTGAACACGCCCACCACGCGTTCCATTTTATGCGCCTGTTCCTGCAGCGCGTCGGCGGCCGCGGCCGCTTCTTCCACCAGCGCCGCGTTCTGCTGCGTGACCTGGTCCATCTGGGCGATCGCCTGGTTGACCTGGTCGATGCCGCTGCGCTGCTCTTCGCTGGCCTGCGCCACTTCGGCCATCAGCGCGCTGACCTTGTGCACGCTGTCGACCACATCGGCGATGGTGGCGCCGGCCTGGCTGACCTGCTGGTGGCCCAGGTCCACCGTGCCGGTGGACGCCACGATCAGGTCCTTGATGTCTTTCGCCGCCGCGCTCGAGCGCTGTGCCAGCGTGCGCACTTCGGTGGCGACCACCGCAAAGCCGCGGCCCTGTTCGCCGGCGCGCGCCGCCTCGACTGCCGCGTTCAGCGCCAGGATATTGGTCTGGAAGGCGATGCCGTCGATCACGCCGATAATGTCGGTGATCTTGCCCGACGACGCGCGGATCGCTGCCATGGTGCTGGTCACCTGCGCCACGGCCGCGCCGCCCTGTGCGGCTAGGTCGGACGAGGTCTGCGCCAGGCTGCTGGCCTGGTGCACATTGTCCACGTTCTGGCGCACGGTCGAGCTCAGTTCTTCCATCGACGCGGCGGTTTCTTCCAGCGAACTGGCCTGCTGCTCCGTGCGGCTCGACAGGTCCAGGTTGCCGCTGGCAATTTCGCCGGAGGCGGTGGCGATCTGGCCGGCGCTGCTGCGTACCTGGCCGACCACTTTTGACAGGTTGTCGCTGATATGGTTCAGCGCACGCAGCAGGCGGCCGATTTCGTCCTGGCTGGTGGTGTCCAGGTGCACCGTCAGGTCGCCGCCGGCGATCTGTTCGGCCGCCGCCTCGGCGTGGCGCAGCGGACGCGAGATCAGGCTGCGGACCAGCAGGTACAGCAGCACCGCGAACAGCAGCAGGGCGATAAAGCCGGCAATGGCCAGCTGGTTGCGCATCTGGCGCGCTTCGAGCGTGATCTCATCGGTGAAGGTGCCGCCGGCAATGATCCAGCGCCAGTCCTTGAATTCACGGTAAAACAGCTGCTTTTCGCGCGCGGTGGCGGCGGTCTGGCCCGGTGCGGCCCAGGTGTAGCGGATGGCGCCATTCTTTTGCGCCAGCATGTCCTGGATAAACAGGCGGCCGTCGCTGGACTTGAACTCGAGCGCGCTCTTGCCTTCGCTGTTCGGATGCAATACCAGCTGGCCATAGTTGGTACCGGGCGCCGTGTCGACGATAAAGATATAGCCGGTCTGGCCAATTTTGACTTGGCGAATCTTTTCCTTCAGCATGGTCAGGTTTTTCGTGATGTCGAGACCGATGAACAGCACGCCCACCACCTTGCCGGCGGCATCGCGCACCGGGTCGTATTGCGTGATGAACTGCTTGCCGAACAGGGTGGCCATGCCGACGTAGCTTTTGCCGGCGCGCAGCGGCGCATAGCTGGGGTGGCTGTGGTCGAGCTGGGTACCGATCGCGCGTTCGCCATCCTGTTTCTTCAATGACGTGCTGATGCGCACGAATTCATCGCCGTCGGCCGCGAAAATGGTGGCGATCACGCCGGTCTGGGTGGTGTAGCGGTCGACCAGCGCGGTATCGAGGTTGAGCACTTTGCCGCCATTCGACAGCGCCGGCGTGGCCTTGCCGGCGACTGCCACCATATTGGCGGCATCCACCGTGAACGGGCCTGGAAACTCGGCGGCGAACAGGCGCGCAAAGCTGGCCGCTTCGTTGACCATGGCCGTATGAAACACTTCGGTGGTGGTCATGACGCTGTCGAGTTCGCTGATAACGGCCGCTTCCGCGCGCTGTTCCAGCACGCGCGAGGTGGAGGCGCTGATCCACGCCGTCAGGCTGGCGAGGATCAGGCTGACGAGCGCAAAGGTGAAGACGGTGATCTTGCCGCCAACGCTCCAGGAGCGGGGATCGAGAGAAAATTTATGCATGAGGATCGTGGTTTCAAAAGTCAAAATGGCAGTGCGACGCGCACGCGCAAGGCGCCCTGCGTGTCGCAAAACAGGCAGGGGCGAGCGTAGCAATCGCAGTAACGGGTGGCGCTGAATAAGGGGTAGGGCTGGCCGGTGGCTGTGCGGACAGGCCGGCGAACAGGGTGCGATGATAGCATGCAAAGCACACTTTGTTTTCTTTTGAAATGATTTAAGTCAATAAATACAATGACTTGTGATAAATATTGGCGAGCTTGCCATGCGTGTTTTCTGCGCTTTCCTGGTCTTCTGGCAGGCGACAGATGCTTACGAATGTTTCAGTTTGTAATGAATCCGACATCGTCTTTAACGCCCGCTTAAGCTTCCGGGGAGAAACTGATATTCCCTCTGAGACGCCCCATGTGTATCCTGTAGAATTGCAGCAGACCAGTCGTGACAGTAATGGCTGGCGCAAGCGATTGCGCGCCGCCTGTAAATGATTTAACCAATTTTCGGAGAAGCCGATGAAGAAGCAAATATTCCTGGTCACCCTGGCGCTTGTCCTGTCAGCCCATGCTGGCGCAGCCCAGACTGACAAGAGCGCCGCTCCTCCGCCCGTCATGAAGCCGCTGGCCCAGCAGACGCAAGCCGCGCTGTGGGCTTCGCGCGTGCTGTCGCGCTACCACTACAAGGCCACGCCGCTCGACGACGCGATGTCGGAAAAAATCTTTGACCGCTATTTCAAGTCGCTCGATGCCGAGAAACTGTTTTTCGTGCAGGCCGATATCGACCGCTTTGCGCCGCTGCGCACCAGGCTGGACGACGCCATCAACGGCGAAGACCTGAGCGCGCCGTTTGCCATCTACAACCTGTACCAGCAGCGTTTCGACGAGCGCATGGCATACGCGCGCGAACTGCTGAAGGGCAAATTCGATTTCACGGCCGACGAAAGCTATCAGCTGGACCGCGAAAAAGCCGCCTGGCCGAAGAATGACGAGGAAGTGCGCGACCTGTGGCGCAAGCGCGTCAAGAACGACTGGCTGCGCCTGAAGCTGGCCGGCAAGGAAGACAAGGCTATCCGCGACACGCTCGACAAGCGCTATGAAAGCTATACCACGCGTTCGCGCAAGCTCAACAATGAGGACGTGTTCCAGATCTTCATGAACGCGTACGCCATGTCGATCGAGCCGCATACCAACTACCTGGGCCCACGCGCCTCGGAAAACTTCGATATCGCCATGCGCCTGTCGCTCGAAGGCATCGGCGCCGTGCTGCAGACGCGCGACGAATACACGGTGGTGCGCGAAGTGGTGCCGGGCAGCCCGGCAGGCCTGTCGGGCAAGCTGAAAGTGGGCGACCGCATCGTCGGCGTGGGGCAGGGCGAAAGCGGCCCCATCACTGAAGTGCTGGGCATGCGCATCGACGATGTGGTGCAGCTGATCCGCGGCACCAAGGATTCGGTGGTGCGCCTGGACATCCTGCCGGCCGACGCCGGCCCGGACGCCAAGCACACGATCCTGCCGCTGGTGCGCAAGAAAATCAGCATGGAAGAGCAGGCCGCCAAGAAATCGATCATCGAAGTGCGCGAAAACGGCGTCAAGCGCCGCATCGGCGTGATCGCCTTGCCGACCTTCTACCAGGATTTCGAAGCGCGCCGCCGTGGCGACAAGGACTACAAGAGCGCCACGCGCGACGTCACCCGCCTGCTGGGCGAGCTGAAGAAAGAGAAAGTCGACAACGTGCTGATCGACCTGCGCAACAATGGTGGCGGTTCGCTGACCGAGGCCGTGGAACTGACGGGCCTGTTCATCGACAAGGGTCCGGTGGTGATGCAGCGCAGCGCCGAAGGCAAGGTTGAAATCGAAAGCGATACCAATGCCGGCCTGGCGTGGGACGGCCCGATGGGCGTGCTGATCAACCGTGGTTCCGCCTCGGCGTCCGAAATTTTTGCGGCCGCCATCCAGGACTACGGGCGTGGCCTGGTGGTCGGCGAAGGCAGCTTCGGCAAGGGTACCGTGCAGACGCTGATCAATCTCGACCGTTTCGGCGGCAGCGAGAAAGCGCGCCTGGGCGAACTGAAGATGACGGTAGCGCAGTTCTTCCGCATCAACGGCGGCACCACGCAGCTGCGCGGCGTGACGCCCGACATCAAGCTGCCAGCCATGTCGGACACGGACAACTTCGGCGAATCGAGCTATGACAATGCCTTGCCATGGGTCTCGATCAAGCCGGCGCCATTCGTGGCGACCGGCGACCTGAAGGAAATCGTGCCGCTGCTCGACAAGAAACACGAAGCGCGCGTGGCCAAGGACAAGGACTTCCAGTACCTGCAGGACGATATCGCGCTGGTCGTCAAGCAGCGCAAGGATAACCAGCTGTCGCTGAACGAAACCGTGCGCCGCAAGGAGCGCGATGCCCAGGAAGCGCGCGCCAAGGCGCGTGAAAAACGCCTGATCGCGCAAATTTCGAATCCGGCCGAGGACCTGGTGGTGATCCAGGATCCGAAAGATATCCTGAAAGGCGCGAAAGCCAATGCCAAGACGGCCAAGCAGATCGCGGCCGTGAAAGGCGCCTTGCGCACCGACGATGGCTTGCAGGGCGACGAACGCGCGCTGAGCGCCGAGCTCGATGCGGAATCGGCTGCCAAGAGCGCAAAGGACGTGCTGCTGAACGAAACCGTGCGCATCCTGGCCGATGAAGTGGCGCTGATCAAGGGCGACACACGCCTGGCCGCCAAGGTCTTGCCGTATGGCGCCGATACCCGGGCAACGCCGGTAGCGGCCACCAAGTAAGTTTTCTTGCCGCGATCACGGGCCGGTTTCGCGAGGAGCCGGCCCTTTTTTTGCCCGCGCGAAGCAGTTATGGATTCAGGCTATTTCTCTCATTCAAACAATCAATTGGAATAATATGCCGCGATGCAGCATACTTGATTCGTCTCCTCTATTCTCCTCCAAGAAAATAGATTCAGCCCGCTCCTGTAGCGGGCTTTTTTTTGGACTATGTCAGCAAAAAATGTGGAAACGTTCTGACGTTGCTGGGGTCTAACTGATCAGGAATTTCCTTTCAGGGGACGATCATGCACCCAGCCCAGTGGCAGACCTTTATCGCGCAATTCTTGCAGTTGTCGCAGCGGAAGCGGCTGGCCGGCATCGCCCTGTTGCAGGACGGTGCGGCGCAGGATGCCGCCATCGCCCTGATCGAGCAGACGGCGCAGGCCAGCCTGCATTGTCCTTCCTGCGGCGCCACGCATATCCACCGGCACGGTCATGCCCATGGCTTGCAGCGCTATCGCTGCGTGCCCTGCGGCAGGACCTTCAATG